>QIGT01000333.1 GCA_003230835.1 Gammaproteobacteria bacterium | reverse complement strand
CCCCGAAGCCTGAGCCCAAGGTGGCTGACGCTAAAGAAAAAGCAGCGATATCAGGGCTGTTGGCTTTTAAAGATGCATTTGCTGATATGCGCGAAGCAGTCGATGTGGCTAAGCTACAAGACACCGGTGCTATTCAGCGCGGTGCAGGTCAAGCTGCAACCATTGATCGTTCCCTCCTCACGTCCAAACACAGTAAGAGAAGTGCAGGTGTGAATGTCTCTGCGCTGTCTCGTGATACAGGTGGTGTTGCGTTATCAGGTCGGCAGACCACCAAGGTTGATGCGCCACAAAATGTTGCTGGAACCGGTGGTGTGCGTAAACAGCGTAGTGTTGATTCGCGAAGCCGCAGCATCGAAGAGATTCGAAGAGTATTCGATAGTAACAAGGGCGCCATATTTGCGATTTACAATCGTACCCTGAGATCTAACCCGGCCTTGCAAGGTGAGGTTGTGCTGGAGTTGGTGATTGATCCGAATGGACGGGTGATAAACTGTAAGGTGGTGGCATCCGACATTACAGATCAAACCATGATCGACAAGATTGTTAAGCGAATACGTCTATTCAATTTTGGCCAGCGAGATGTGAAAACGACCACGATTCGATACCCAGTGCATTTTCTGCCTACCTAACAAGAAATATTTCGGAGCGTCTAAGCTTTTACCAGCTGGCGCTTTTCATCCTTGCTGATCTTATTGATTTTCTGTATTGCGCATTGATTGCCATCTGCGGTGATGTGGTCAAAGCCGGCGTATATGGTGTTGTTAGAGGTACTCACGCCCACGTTGGTGGCGAAATTCAGTGCATGGCAATCACGGCGCAGTGTGACAAGGTAATTTTGTTTTGAACTCACGCTCAAGATCAGATGGCGCTTGTCCACCGCATGCCAACTGTGTATCTGGCTGGCATGAGGTATTTTATTTACAGGTAGACCGGTAGGCGTCATGGCTGCCAATAAGGGTAGACAAAATATGCTAGTGATAAGAAGTGGCTTGTTGAGCATTGGCTTCATCGCGACACCGATTGTAGACCTGATTCTAGATATTGTCCGACACTTTTCCTGAACGGAAACTGAATGTAACCGATATCGAGGTGAAATCGCGCGAAATGTGAACTTGAACGACAAAGAATTGACACCGTATTGAGTCTAAGCGACAAACTAATTAATATTGTTAGGCTATTGTAAAATAAGGGTTTTTTGGCTTTTTAGTTGTGGAATAATGCAGCCATGGGTCAGAAGATGAAAGCAATGGAACACCGGCTTGAGGGGCGAATATTCGTTTTCCAAGATCGTCTGTATTTAGTGACGGATGTAGACAGCAATACAGGGTTTGCACGCTTAAGTTTTCGGGTAGGTAGCACACGCCGCGTTGCCTATTTTCCTATTCCAGAGGTTTTTTGGCGCCTGAGTCAAGCTTCGCTTGAAACAGTCTAAATCGTTCTAAACAGGTTCTGAACCACCCTGGTATTCCCGGAAACTCCAAACTAATGACCATTGAATGCAGTCTTTATTTTCATTATTCTCACGATGGCATCGGTGCTAGTTGCCTGGAAGGACGTGGTGCCGGGTAAAAAATTTGGCAAGTGCATCTATTCATTCTACGTTGTTTTTCAGCAGTTGATCGATCTTGGCTTTGATCTTGCTTACCGTCAACATTTCGACAGCGGCCCTTGCTCAGGTTGCTCACTTCTAAATTGGATGGAATTCGATCCGCTTGCGTAGCAACCCCTGAAACTTCAAACTAAGAGTTGCCACACTCATCGGCTACAGTGTTAAGTGATCTACGAATAAAGATGTAGTTGTCACCTGCGGCAAGATCAAGGTAACGCAAAGGGAGTAACGAAGATGCGAGAATCCGTCTCACTTATATTCATCCTCACCGTGGTCATGGGCTGCTCTGACGCCAATGACGCCAATGACATCAATGTCGAGCAGGCATCATCCTCCAATACGCAACGCAATGGATCTATCAGCGTGGGCGACGAAAGCTGGACGATTTCCGTGCTTAAACAGTGTTCTATTTACCCGGGCGGCATTGTCAACATTTGGGGCCTTACCGACAGCGAGCCCTCACATGAGGTTATTATGGATTTCGGTGGTCCTACTGGAGTAAAGATTGGTGAGGCATATCCACCGCTCTGGCAAGCTGAGAAAGAGACGCTTGAAATTCAGATCAACGGTTCGCGTCTCGAGGGTACGGCCACTTTTTTTCGCTATGCAGCTGGTACCAAGGAAGTTGCGCAAGGTTCATTTGAGATAAATTGTTGATGACCTCGATTTGCGAGGAAGATCCGGCCAAAACCATCGTTCACTCCAAACTGATCATGCAGTTCCACAGGTGGGTCGCAGGCGCTCAAGCAGATAACTATCGATGTCGGTTTGTGTATGAAACTACGCTTCTTCCTTTGTACGCGGCAAAACTAAGTACTTAGTTTCGGTTTGGACCAACGCGAAAAAGGTAAATGTTCGACATACAACAAACCATCAAGTGGGTCACTGCGGTACTACAAGATCCGCATGGTGTAGCC
>QIGT01000009.1 GCA_003230835.1 Gammaproteobacteria bacterium | reverse complement strand
ATTTCGCTGGCCATGGCCCCCATGCTGTTTAGTCCGCCAATTACACCCTTGGGTAGCGTGTTGAAACGGTCTTGCAAAGCTTTTGAACCAAAGATGGCGATGGCAAAACGTAGACCGCCAAGGTTAAAAGACTTGGTGGCCGAGGTCATGGTGATGGTGCGTTGCTGAATCTCAGGGCTTATGCTGGCGAAGGGAATATGACGGTTGGGTGCGTATACCAGGTCTGCATGAATTTCGTCAGACAATACAATTAAGTCGTGTTGTAGAACTAACTCGGCCAAGCCTTGCAGTTCTTTTTGGGTGAATACGCGCCCGGTAGGATTGTGTGGATTGCACAGCAGAAATAGCTTTGTGCTTGAATCCAACTGCTCTGCCAGTTTATCGAAATCGATTTCGTATTGATCTGCCCCCATCTGCATTTTGCAATCAATTAAGCGGCGATCAGTGCTGGCTACCGAGCGCCATAGTGGTGGATAGGTTGGGGTTAAGGTCACCACGCCGTCGCCGGGTTCGGTGTACAACTGTAGCGTAAGGTATATGCCTTGCACGATGTCTACCAAGGCTTCAATGCGGGCAGGATCTACCTGCCAGTTGTAGCGCCGGGCAGCCCAAGCAGAAAATATTTCTGCAATGGGCCGTTCTGCAAAATGCATCGTATAGCCGTAGTCGTCTGTGGCGGCTTGTTCACTCAGAGCGTTGTGGATTGGCGGCGCGAGAGGAAAGTCCATGTCTGCAACAAAACAGGGTAATACCTCATCGCCGTAACGGGTCCACTTGCCTCCGCGCCTTTGACGCATCTGTTCGACCGTGACAGATGCGAAAACTTCTGCGGAAGTCAGCATTAAGCCCCTCTGCTGGGTGGTCTAGCAGCACTCATGTCCATGAGACGCTCAGCTTGCGTCTCCAAGTCCTCAAAGGTGGCGTCGTGTCCAAGATCGACTGCTTCATTCACAAACACTTGGGAGCGATAATATTTACCGCCCATGGCGTTGATCACAGCGCCATTGGGGGCTTCTTCGCAACTCATGTAGAGGACTGCTGGGCTGACTAATTTTGGCGCAGACTCCGGCGGCGGGTTGTCCACGTCAAGATCTCGTCCGGGAATGGTGGCTATCATACGGGTGGTGGCACCCGGTGCGAGGGTGTTAATGCGAACGTTATTCTTAGCACCTTCCAGGGCCAGGACGTTCATTAACCCGAGCATACCCATCTTCGCCGCGCCGTAATTCGCCTGGCCATAGTTGCCGTATATGCCTGAACCAGAACTGGTCAGCACAATGCGTCCGTACTTCTGTTCGTTCATATAGGGCCAAGCGGCATGTGTGACATAGGCGCTGCCGTTCAAGTGCACTTGCATGACCAAATCCCACTCTTCAAGCGTCATCTTTTTGAATGAGCGGTCACGCAAAATACCGGCGTTGTTAACCAGGATGTCGATGCGAATGTCGATGCGACCAAAGGCGCTGATAGCATCGTCAATGATCGATTTTGCGCCATCTTTATCGGATACAGAGGCTTTGTTGGCAATCGCTGAGCCACCCATGGCCTCAATTTCTTTAACCACAGCATCTGCTGCATCACCGGCGCCACTGCCATCTACAGCGCCGCCTAGGTCATTGATGACAACTTTGGCGCCACGCTTGGCAAACTCGTGGGCGTGTGATCGACCCAAACCATTGCCTGCTCCGGTGATGACTGCGACCTTTCCTTCAAATTCACTCATTGTGTTCTCCCAATAATTTAGACTCCCATCTTAGCAGTGCCCATCTCTGGGGGACATGCTTGGGCGCAAGGCAGAACTATTTTTCATGGTCATGCGACTTAGAGGGTGACTGTAAAATTCGTCACCGGATTTTGCGGTTATATTTATCCCATTGGAATCGATATTGGTTCGTAAGCCCGCGCTTTACTGTGATTTCGGTAGCCTGGGCTTTTTTCTGCTCGATCCTTTTATGGCGCAAATTGCGATGTCGGTTGCAGGTGTCGGTGCAGGGCGAAGAAATACTGTGTCTATGTTAATCTGCGTCGCCCTCAAATCCGCATGACACAGAACGAGATACCCATGAGCGAAGCTGAAACGAAATTTGATACTATTGAAGTTGCGATTGCCGCCATTCAAGCCGGTGAGATGGTGGTGGTGGTGGACGATGATGATCGGGAGAATGAGGGTGATCTGATCATGGCAGCAAATAAGGCCACGCCTGAGGCGGTCGCCTTTATGATTCGTCATACCAGTGGAATACTTTGCGCACCTTTGTTTGAAGACCTTGCCACGCGGTTGCACCTCGATCCTATGGTGGCGCGCAATGATGCACCCATGAGTACTGCTTTCACTGTTTCCATTGACTACAAGCACGGTTTGACCACCGGCATCTCTGCAGAAGAAAGAGCCGCAACTGTTCAAGCGCTTGCTAATGGCAATGTTTCCGCTGACGATTTTGTGCGGCCAGGGCATATCTTTCCGCTGGTTGCACGGCAAGGTGGAACGTTAACGCGTTCAGGTCATACCGAAGCGGGAGCTGATTTGTCGGTTCTTGCTGGTCTACCCCCTGTGAGCTTGTTAGCCGAGCTTGTCAACGATGATGGTACTGTTCAGCGACTACCTGAGTTAGTGAAATTTGCCGAACGGCATAAGCTCAAGATCATCACCATTGCAGACCTGATCTCTTATCGGCAAGCACGCGAGCAATTGGTTGAAGCCGGCCATGAATTCGAGGTGAGCACTAGAATAGGCAAAGCTAAAGCCAGAGCCTA
>QIGT01000034.1 GCA_003230835.1 Gammaproteobacteria bacterium | reverse complement strand
GACGAGGTGGCCCGACTGGGTACACACAGCCTCATATTGGTGGCAGTGAGCATGGTGCTACTATCAATTTTAGCTTGGATGTCTATCGACTTGTTATTCGTCGCCATCGGTGCACCGGTCGAAATGTTGCCCCTTATCCACAGCTACTTAGATATTTACCTAGCAGGTACGGTTCTGTTCACCATCACTATGGTCGGTGGCAGCATCATGCGGGCAAATGGCAATGCTAATATTCCCGGGGTTGTGATGACTGTTGGGGCTTTGTTTAACCTTGCACTAGACCCCATATTGATATTTGGATGGTTCGGTTTGCCTCGTTTAGAGTTGGCAGGTGCGGCACTTGCAATGACCATCACGCGATTACTCACAACTGTGGTTATGTTGTGGTTTGTCTATCGCGGCAACATGATTCAAATTCACAACTTCTTAAGCGGTTTTTTTACTTCCGCACGACGCATCCTCCATGTTGGTCTGCCGGCTATGGCAACTCAGTTAATTGGTCCCATAAACGCCATCTTCATCATCAGCATGTTGGCCACCCATGGTGAATTTGTCGTCGCCGGCTTTGGTGTTGCCGCGCGCATCGAGGCCGTCGCCGCGATGATGCTATTTGCATTGTCTGCTTCTATTGGTCCGTTTGTTGGGCAAAATTGGGGCGCGCAAGAACTTGAGCGAGTTCGAGCGGGCGTACGTACCAGTTATATATTCAGCATGGTTTACGGTCTTGTTGTTGCCTTACCCCTCATTATCTTTGGCGCAGACATCGCTGCTTTAATTGATGCCGACCCAGTCGTGGTGAAAACTGCTGCGTTTTATCTCGCTATCGTGCCATGGAGCTACGGCTTGTGGGGAGTATTGATGATGGCTTCCGCAAGCTTCAATGCGCTAGGCAAACCATTGCCCAGTACTATGTTATCTTTCACGCGGATGATACTAATCTACCTTCCCTTGGCAGTTGTTCTAAATCACTACTATGGGTATGAAGGTATATTTGTTGCCAGCTTGTTGAGTAACGCGTTAATGGGGGTCGCCGGTTATTTATGGTTCAAGTCTCAACTGCGTCGTATGAGCATCAGTTAGTATGATAATGCGCCGTGCCATTACCATTCCTGGTGTTGTGATCATCTTTGTCACGTTATACGGCCTGTCGCCTTTTTTGTACCTATTGTGCTTTGGGTTGAGCATCTTTAAACCGTTTCGTTCGCTGCCTAGGTTCTTAACCTTTTCTCTAGGTGTTATTTTGTTCGAACTGTTAGGCGACATTGGTTTGCTTTTCGCAACACGCCACCGAGGCGACCATGATCGGTTCATGTTGGCAAATCGTAGGGTTCTGTTTTGGTGGGGGCAGAAACTTCTGAGTCTTGGCGTGCGTGTATTTGACCTTTCCCTGAGCATTACTGGCGAAGAAGCGATTCAAGGCAAGTGTGCCTTGGTGGTGAGTCGCCATATACCAGCATGGGCGATACGCTGCTGCCATTGGTTTGTTTCGGTGTTAAACGAGATGAGAACCTACGCTACATTTTTAAAAAGGAACTGTTGATCTTCCCTTCGTTGGATGTCGGGGGTAACCGGCTACCCAATCTATTTGTTGATCGAACTGGCACAGATACAGAGAAGCAACTTAACGCGATACGAAAGCTGACAGCGCAAGCGGGTTCAAACGAATCCGTTTTGGTTTACCCTGAGGGTACGCGTTACACCGTTGAAAAAAAAGCAGCCCTGGCTCTGAGCCGTCCACATCTAAAAGAACAGCTTGAACGTTGGCCCAACCTCTTACCCCCTCGATTAGGCGGGCTTGGCGCAATGTTGGAAGTGAACCCAGGCAAAGATGTGGTGTTTCTTTGTCATACTGGTTTTGAAGGGTCAGCATCTATCCGCGACTTATTCAATGGCAGTTGGTGTCACCAACATATACGTATACATTTTTGGCGTATAGCCTACGAAGATATTCCATCCGACCATCAGCAATTCATTTTTGAACAATGGGACCGCATGCAAGCCACAGTAGAAAGGCTGATGGCGTTAGACTAGCCGACTCCTAACCGACATCTAACCAATACCCACCACCCTCCAAGCGTTTGATGTGGCCTGCGGTTGGCGTAGCGAAGTGGGTTCCAATAATCAGTATGTCTTCATCGGCGTATTTCTCTAACAAATCTTCCCGCGTAGATTGACCCTGTTGTGGGTCGTAATCTGCAGAACTACACCAATCAGTTTTAGTCATCTGCACGGGGTGATGAATGCAGTCGCCGGTAATCAAAGCCTCATGCCCAGCAGATGCAATATGCACGCTGACATGACCCGGTGTGTGCCCAGGCGTCGGCTCCAACCAGACCTGGTCACATAGCTGGTGTGTTTGCGCAACGAAATCTACCAACCCGGCTTCTATCACTGGTCGCACGGAGTCGGCTAGTACAGGACCATTCGCCTTTTCATCCTCATGAGCGTCCCAGTATTCCCATTCTTTTTCCGCCACAAGGTATCGAGCATTTGGAAAGGTAGGCACCCAAACACCATCGACTAACATAGTGTTCCACCCGACATGGTCCACATGAAGGTGCGTACACATCACCGTATCAATAGACTCGCGCGGATATCCCGCAGCTGCAATATCTTGTAGAAAGTTGGTTTGTAAATTTGTCCATGCGGGAATGCTTGTCATTGCCGATACATGTATCCACTATGATGCGGCGATCTCCGGTATCTACGATGAGCGCGTGAACACTCATGATCAGATCTCCCTTTGCATTCACAAAATGAGGCTGTAACCATTCGATCGGCAAGCACGCCTCTCTCGTCGCCGCGGGAAGAATAAACTTGCTGCCCCCCGCTACTTCCATTTCCACAATACGCGTGATTTTGACCTCACCAATTTGCCATCGATTCATCTTGATTCCCTTGCGTGCCCAAGAACCACATCAAA
>QIGT01000482.1 GCA_003230835.1 Gammaproteobacteria bacterium | reverse complement strand
CATCAGCTTCGTAATGCCATTTTGCCGGTGATTACCGTTTTAGGACCAGCCATTGCAGGCATCACTACCGGTGGTTTTGTGGTCGAAATCATCTTCGCTATCCCAGGCCTAGGACGTTACTTTGTTCAAGCAGTGCAACAACTCGACTATACCGTGATCATGGGCACCACGGTTTTCTACGGCGCATTCTTAGTCTTCATGGTCATTTTGGTCGACATTATTTACGGCTTCATCGACCCCCGCGTAAGGCTCGAATAGACATGGCGCAAGGAACACTTGAATCTTCTTCACCGGCAACTTTGCCCGAGAACGCTTTTTCTGTATTACCGCGTGGTCAAAGCAGTACCCAGGGCCTGACCAGACCTTCTTTGTCTTATTGGCAAGACGCATGGATCCGGCTAAAGGCAAATGGGCGTGCGCTGTTTTCACTTTACTTGATCATTGGCTTGGTTCTATTCACCTTCCTGGGGCCCTTCATCTGGGACGTCGATCCTACCGCACAAGACGTTGATCAAATTTCCCAAGCCCCCGGAGCAGACCGAACCGTCACCTTAGTCGAAGCCTATAAACCCTGGACCGGCATGCCTATTTCGCCAGGACAAGGCCTACGCTTCGTCGAACCACCCTCAACTCAATACGTTCGTTTGCAATGGGATACAGTAGCCACTGCCCACGAGTACAGGATATACCGAACGCCTTTCAGCATTGGCGCGGAAAGAGCCCTAGGTCTGCCTCTTCAAGAGACCACGGACACCCATTTCGAAGACTTGTTAGATTTACGTCCTATAAACTACTACTACTCAGTGGTCGCCTTAGATGCCCATGGACAAGAAATGCAAAACTTCGAAACCATCCAAGGCACGGTGACACGCGTGATTACCACTGACGAAGCGCGTGAACGCGATTTGATCGGTGCGTTTGAAACCCGCCCGATGGGCACAAACTTTAAACTACCCCTCCATCCACTAGGCACAGACTATCTCGGTCGTGATATGTTAGCCAGGCTCATGCACGGTGCTAGAGTGTCTTTGTTCATCGGCATCGTCGCCCCACTTCTATTTGTACTCATCGGCGTAGTGTATGGCAGTACCGCCGGGTTTCTTGGTGGCCTAACTGATCAGGGGATGATGCGCTTCGCCGATTTTGTGGTCGCATTACCCTTCCTGTTGTTCATGATTTTATTTAAAGTGGTGTTTGCCATTGGTCCTGGTGAAAGCGGCATAGTCCCTATGCTGATCGCCATGGTGGTGTTGTTATGGCCTTCCACGGCGCGCTTAGTACGCGGGCAAATTCTACAAATACGCGAAGAAGGATACATCAACGCCTCTCGACTTCTGGGTGCAAAAACCAATTATCTAGTTCTGCGTCACATGATCCCCAACACAATGGGGGTGATCTTGGTCACCATCACTTTCGCCGTGCCCAGTGCAATTTTCACAGAAGCTTTCCTGTCTTTTATAGGCATGGGAGTAGCCCCACCGACACCATCCTGGGGATCTATGTGTAACGATGACTATGCTCACCCACCCTCATGAACTTATTTTTCCTGCCTTACTCATCAGCATTACAGTGCTGGCTTTTAATCTCCTCGGGGATGGCTTAAGAGATGCGCTAGATGCGAAGATGCGTAATCGTGAATAGCCCTCCTATCCAAGGGCAAGGACCAGAACAACCGCTACTGTCAGTCAAAGACCTGGCCGTTGAATTCGACACCTATGGTGGCACTGTACAAGCTGTACGCGGCGTCAGTTTTGATGTCCATGCGGGACAAACCTTAGCCATAGTCGGGGAATCTGGCTGCGGCAAATCGGTCACTGTGCAAAGTATTATGGGTCTGATACCCATGCCACCCGGCCGCATTACTTCTGGCTCCGCCATCTACCGAGACACCGACATCCTAGGTCGCAAAACCATCAACGGCCAAGATATTCGCGGCGATCAAATTGGCATGATATTCCAAGATCCCATGACTTCTCTCAATCCAACCATGAATATCGGTAGCCAGATTGCCGAAACACTGACCGTTCACAGAGGTTATTCGAAAAAGCAGGCTTTCACGCGTGCCATTGAACTGTTGGAAATGACTAAAATTCCAGATGCCAAAAAACGCGCTAAGCAATATCCCTTTGAGTTCTCTGGCGGCATGTTACAGCGAGCAATGATCGCCATGACCATTGCCTGCGAGCCCGCCATACTCATTGCAGATGAACCAACAACCGCATTGGACGTCACCATTCAAGCCCAAATTCTTGATCTACTGGTCGACTTACAACAACAAAACGGTATGTCGATAATTCTTATCACCCATGACCTAGGCGTAGTTGCTCGCATGGCAGACCACGTGTTGGTGATGTACGCAGGTCAAATTGTTGAGCAAGGAAGCGTTGATGACATTTTCTATCGCTCAGGACACCCCTATACATTGGGTTTACGAGCGGCAATGCCCACCAACGACAAAGAAGGAAACAGTGCCCTAACCCCCATTGATGGCTCGCCACCTGACCTATTTCAACCCCCCCAGGGCTGTGGTTATTGCGCACGTTGTCC
>QIGT01000425.1 GCA_003230835.1 Gammaproteobacteria bacterium | reverse complement strand
TTGGATAGCGATAACTGTACCGCCGCGCCATCCAGTATTCGCATGACAATACTCTCGCCATGATTGGTTGGAAGGGTAGAAACACGTAAGTCGACGTAGGCTCCACCAAAGTTGAAACGTATCCGGCCATCTTGAGGTACCCTTTTTTCAGTGATGTCAAGATTGGCCATCAGCTTCAGTCGAGCCAACACGGCAGACTGAATCGCTTTTGGTACAACCACTTCCTCACGCAATATGCCGTCCACGCGCAGCCGCACACGCATATTACGTTCTTCCGGCTGCAGGTGGATATCTGTGGCTCTAAACTTAATCCCTATGGCGATTATTTGATCTACCAAGCGCACCATGGGAGAACCTTCTTCGGCTTGGGTAGCGTCTATTGAATCTCCCGACAAAACCTGCTCTATGGTCTCGTTGATACTCGAAGATCTGGAGTAATTGCGCTCAATAGCCTCCATGACTTGGGCTTCAGGCGCGGCTACTATTTTGATGGTGCAGCCACTCTCACGTTCAAGAGCATCCTGAGCAACTACATCTGAGGAGTCTGCAAAAACAACGGTGAGCAAGCCGTTTTCTTCTCGTAAGGGAATCGCTTTGTGTAATCGCGCAGCGTCGTAGGACACCATGTTAAGAACCTCTGGCGCTACTTCAACATCGCGTATGGTGACCATATCGACATCGTTTTCATCTGCTAAACAGGCAGCAATCTCTTCTTCAGAAACGAAGCCAAGGCCCACCAGCACTTCACCCAGAAATCCACTTCCGCGTTTTTGTTCGCGCAGGGCTAAATCGAGTTCAGATTCACGTAACAAACCCGCGTCAACAAGGCGTTGACCGAGCGGTTTTCTAACTGCGGGCTGAGCCGCTGCCTGGCTGACCCTTTGCTGTGTCATTGTGGATCATTACACCCGAGCCAGACACATGATGAGTATCGAGGTATGCGTACCGCCGTAGCGCTTCACTCGACCCGCTTTTCGCCAATCTGCGGTACCGGTGGTCATACCACGATCTTTATCCAACATGTGGCTGATGTCTTCCGCCACATCGTCGCTAACACCGTCGATTCGAAAGGTAACGAACGTACCATCGCCATTACCATCGCCATCTAAATCGCAGGCATAGTTCGCATCGCTGGTGACGGCCACTTGTAACAAGCTACCTGGACTGAGGTTATTGGCGAGCTCGGCTTCTAAATACGGCCCATCCCAACCCGAGATGGGCGCGTTGCCATCAGTATTTATCATGAGCTGACGATTTTGATCGTTGGCGTGACCTGGTATGTGACTAGGCCATTTACCCGTGTCCTTATAGTATCGTGCAACCGCGGCCTTCAAGTCGTTAGCAGTTTGCACCACGGCCGTAACCTTGGCATCTTGAATGGCTTGAAATATTTGTGGGGTGGCAACAGCAGCTATAATCGATATTACGGCGAGCACTCCTATCACTTCCATCAGTGTGAACCCTGAATTCCTTTTTTGCATAACCCGCCCTTGTTACATCCTTGTGCTTTATGTTGCTAATACTTATAGAGCATAGACGAGCACAGGCAGCTTGCCGGCTAATTAGGACGCGAGTCTCATCTAGAACATGAACAGGGTCGCATTTTGTTCCTTATAACCATGCAGATCGGACGCTTAGAGTAGGTCAAAAATTCTGCTGTACTTAAGTGCAAATTCTCGACGCTTTCTAATCGGTCCGACCACATTTTCATCGTCAATTTCATTGTAGACCAGATAGAGGCCTGCATTAGCAGATTGTAGCCAGGAGAATCGAATCGAATGTTGGTGCCTAATTGATCACTACGGCTGTCATATTGGACAAGGGCTTGCAGCAGTACTTTTGGTGTGAACGAATACGATAAGCGAGCCCGCGCAACATTAACCTCAAATTCACCGTTCACAAAAGGTAGATCAATTTTGTTGTGATCCCATGTTAGCTCTGTCGAAAATTTTTCTCCTTGACGATAACGAAGTGTCCCACGCAAGCCCTCACGGTCACCAGCAAAGAACCCACCACGTATATAACGAGTGGCTAAACTTATCGGCCTTCCTTCATCTGTATTGAATACAAGCTGTATCTCTCTCTCGTCGTATTCGCCCGGTAACACAAAGGTCCCTGGGTTGATTTCGAAAGCTTGTTTGATACCTTCGTGAGTGAAGTTAATGCCGGTATGAATTTCCATCCCATTGCGCCATTCCCAATGGTTATCTATATGGGTAAAGCCACTTTCGTAAAATCCCTGATCATCCCAAAACCCTCGAAAGACGATGTGCGGACGCAACTCATGCAAGCCCATCCAATCAGCTGGCCGGTATCTATATAGGCTAAAGAAATCAGCTTTCTCATAATTAGTCCGACGCAGAAAACCTACTTCAGGATTGAAATTTTCGCCTACCTTAGTATAGCCTATGCTATTGGCCCAAGCGGCAGTGTCATGGCTGCCTCGCAATCGATAGGCATGGTCACGGCCACGTCGGCCTGGGGTTTCGGTGCTGGCCACATAGCCACTAACATTGTAGTTTTCCCCAATCCCCCAGCGCCCGTCTATGGCATAGGTGAGGTTATGGTCAGCGTCTTCATCGCCGCTTATTGAGCCGTCTCCTTGACGCATTACAAATAGGGCGCCGATGGAAGAACGATTGGGCAATTCTTGATTCAGCCG
>QIGT01000484.1 GCA_003230835.1 Gammaproteobacteria bacterium | reverse complement strand
ACATGAACTTCTTCGGTACCGACACGTTTACTTACACCGTCAACGATGACGATGGTGCGACAAGTAACTCGGCAACCGTCACTGTCACGGTCACGCCCGTTTCAGATATCGCAGGTCGTCGTATTTTCTATAACAACTCGTTCTTCGATGGCTTCTCCTCCGGAGCAGGGATCAGTGACGATGGGGCTATTGCTCCAGACAAAGAAGCTTTACTACCAGGCGAGACGGCTGACTTTGGCAACTACACCAGTTACAGCCGTGGTATCAATGGCGTCATTGTCGATATCGAAGGCCTGGGAGCGACTCCAACACTTGCAACAATCGGTAACTTCTTTGAGTTCCAAGTAGGTAACGACAATTCATTCGCTAGCTACACAACTGCACCAGCACCCATTGAAGTAGCGGTCAGGGCGGGCGAAGGAGCTGGAGGCTCTGATCGCGTTACGATCATCTGGGCCGATAATGTGATTGAGAAACAATGGCTTGAGATCACTGTTTTGGCCAATGCCAACACGGGCCTAGTCAGCGAAGACGTCCACTATTGGGGGAACGCAGTTGGTGAAACTGGCGACAATCTGGCAAACACCGATGTGAGTGCCACGGATCAAGCGATGACTCGCGATAACTTCACCACCTTCCTCACCCCCGCTGGAATCACGAACCCATATGACTTCAACCGCGATACCGATGTCAGCGCTACGGATCAAGCAATTGCTCGTGATAACTTCACTACCTTTATCAATGTCCTCCAACTGATCAGTCCACCACCAGCCCCGCTAAGCAGTCTAGCTGCCAGTAGCATATCTTCTGACGACTTATTATCTTTATCTGCCAGCAGCTTTGTTGTTTCGCTGACAAATGCTTCGCCAACGGTTAGTCTGTCACCCAATGGCCAAGCAGATACCACACTAACAGATCTATCCTTAAACGCTTCTTCCCAGCAAACGGGAGTCAACGATGCCGCACTGACTGATTTGCTTGTGCAAAAGGAGAAAGAGACTGTTGAATGACACTGATTCCGAAGATGTCGTCAGCATCATTGATCAAGTTTTTGCAGAAGATGATTTTTCACCTTGGGACTTGCTGTAACAAAATCCGTAAGTAGGGAAATCAAACCGAGAAAATTGCCGGAAGCACAATATGAATAAATTAATCCCACTACTAATTTCCGTCACAATCTGGGCTAGCGCCGCCACCTCGGTAGTGTTTGCCGAAATTATCATACAGGTCGGAAACTATGATTTGTTAGTCGATACGCCTAATCAACTGATTGACATTCTTTTAATTTCCACCGATCCCCTCAACGATTCGCAGATTAGTGGATCGAATCTCCATGTAGAAATCGGAGATGGCACAGGCCCACTCTCTGAGCCAATTTTGCAGGGAGTGGAAGGGACCCTTGACGGAGTTGACTTCGAGGGCGGTATCTTTGCCGGGAACATCGCTTCGGGAGAAGGCCCCATTACAGGGTTCCCACAGCTTGTCGATGCCGGTATCGTTTCCGCAGGTAATCTTACGCCGTCAGGAGTCTTCGTAACGCTGGAGATAGATACGTCGGGTTTCATGATCGCCGGTGAAATTTTCCCCCTGCGACTAGCAAATCTCATCACACCTTTTCCGAGTGACACCGAGCTATTAGGACCACTCGGGAGCGCCTTTCCTATACCGATCACGATCAATAACGGAAGCATTCAACTGGTAGCACCTTTTATTCCTACTGGTGACTTTGATAGTGATGGAGACATTGACGGCAGTGACTTTTTGCAATGGCAAAGAGAATTTGGCAATCCTGTCAGCACCCCTGGAGAAGGTGCTGACGGCAACGGTGATGGTATTGTTAATCAGGCTGACCTACTTCTATGGGAGCAGCAGTACGGGTTGCCTGGAAGCAGTCCGCTAACCGCTACCCCAGAGCCCTCCAGCCTGCTTCTGGCCAGTTTAGCAATAAGCTCTCTATGGTTGTCCAGTCGGCGTATTCGGTATGCTGCAAACGTTTGAGAATAATCCTTTTTTTAAGTCATAAATATATGCGCCGAGCCCCTTGGCTGCTACAATCGATACATGGGTTTGTATTCTCGAATCAAAGGGGATTTGTCACGGCAAAAATTGAGGTGGTATGACAGGGTAGCACACCTCTCCGAAGTGTGAATTCGCGATTCGGAGAGGCGTGCTATAAGAGGCTTGTCCCAAAATCAAACCTGTAAAAAACACTAGTTGCACTTAAAACTTTTTCAATCTTTCTCAAGAAAATCCGGGAGTGTGTCTAATGAAAGCAACAAGAAGAAGTCTATTTTGTTTGGCTATCGCGATCGTGGTCTGCTTGTCAGCCCAGTTCGCAGAAGCAGCCATTATCATCAATGTTGGCGATCACGTTCTTCTGCCAAATACTCCAGGGCAATCGATCGATATCCTGGTTATCTCAGATGATCCGATGAATGATTCTTTGATATCCGGCATGAACCTGCATGTCGAAATCGGTGATGGCAATGGCGCTCTGAGTGAGCCGGTATTCGATGGCGCTGCCGGAATAATGGGTGGGTTCGACTTTTCCACAAGTATCTTTGCAGGGAACGCTCCTTCGGGCCAGGGCCCTATTCCAATAGCTCCGTCAGTCATTGACGCAGGGATCGTAACGTCGACCGACATCTCGGCAATAGGCGTTCTTGTCACACTCCTCATTGATACGACAGGATTCAGCACTCCAGGATCTATTTGGGAGTTGGACTTGGCAGTTCACACGACTCCATTTCCATCAGATACCGAACTACTTGGACCCATTGGAAGTGCCTCGCCACTTTCTGGCATCGTGATTAACAACGGATCGATTCAAATCGTCCCCGAGCCAAGTTCAACAGTATTACTGCTACTAGCAATGG
>QIGT01000249.1 GCA_003230835.1 Gammaproteobacteria bacterium | reverse complement strand
CGTTAAGTTATCAACTTTATCTGCGCTGGGAAAAATCTTCCTTAATTTCGAGAAATTAGGTATTTTGCTTTGCTTAACAATTCGATACCACGCATCTAATGGAGCAGAGGTATTCGGGTATTTTTTTGCAAATTCCAGTAATCGCCTCCGTGTGATAATGTGCATACGACTAAAGCTATCTCATAAAGAGATATATTGCAACGTGAGATTTTAGTATTACCCGGAAAATTCGCGATTTAAATGCCTAATCGGGATAGGGAGGCACCTCACGATACCCCTCCTCCCACACCACCGGGCATACGGAGCACGTACCACGGCGGTTCAAATTACAACTGTTCATCTTTTCACCAGTTCAGGTAAACCCAAGAGCTTAAAGTACCTGTTTGGAAGCGCACGGTACAGAGCCGGACTCGCGCTGAGGCGCCAAGGACCATGAGCAGACTTAGCTGTATTCCAAGCTAGAAAACGCTCAATGCCAAGTTTCCTAAGCATGCGGTATCCCTTTCTACCCCATTGTTTCCAAATGTAACTCCGTAATCGACGTCGAATCCATTTGTCCATATCACGCAGAGGACTCAATACTTCACTGATGTCGAAGTATGCTTTCCAGCCCAGCAGGGATCTTTTCAGCTCTGCGATGATTTAGTAGATAGAATAACCTCTCGTTCGACGTGTCAATGTTCGGATCTTGGCTTTGAGTTTCAAAAGTGACTTTGCAGCAACTTTTATCCTGAAACCTCGACCGCGACTAAACGTAAACCCAAGGAATGATCTATTCCAGGGTCGATCAGCACTCTTGTGGGTATTCACTTTGAGTCGAAGCGAACGAATGGGTGGCCACGGCTTTCAAGCTCCCAGTCCAATTGATTGAGTACGATGTTGGAAAGCACAGGCGAAAGCGGACCACCTTGTGGAACTCCTTCAGTGCTAGCCAACCTCGACCCATCAATTTCGACACCCGCTTTCAAAAGCGGTTTATCAATCTTAGAAACGGAGGCTCTGGAAACTTTAGTTTTAACTGCCTCATCAATAAATCATGGTTAACACAATCAAAGAAAGCTTTCAGATCACAGTCAACAACCCAGCCAAAACCAGCTTGGAGCGTCTCTTGTGAATAACATATTGCCTGATGGGCGTTACGATTGGGACGGAACCCATAACTATTGTCACGAAAATCACCGTCACAATCCTGTTGCACGATTTGTGCTATCGCCTGCTGTATCAATCGATCCAATACAGTCGGGATACCCAACTTGCGCATACTGCCATCTGGTTTCGGAATCTCGACTCGCAGTACAGAATGTGGTCGGTATGACCCATCAGTAATACGGTCGCGAATCATTGGCCAGTGTTTCTTGAGTAAAATCGGAAGTTCAACGACAGTCATACTGTCGATACCCAGCGCACCTTTATTACGGCGCACTTGTTTGAATGCACGAGCCAGATTGTTCCTTTCCAGAATGCGATCCATTAATGATGTGTCACACCTAATATCCAGTTTCTGTTCGTCACCCCGTAGTTTTGCGTTGGACTTCCTCCAGACCCTGCCTCACGACAACGCCCTTGTCCTTTCGCTAGTCTTAGGCTCCACGAACACCTGACAAGAGGACTTTCACCTCTCTAGTTAATTGCCATGCCTGGCACACACGCCAGGCTAACGGGCGTAAAAATACGCAGTATTTTTGTGTCCCAGAGAGCGAAGCTAACGAGTTGAATAACTCGTTAGGCGGCACGCCGGCGCAGACTTGCATGACTACCTCTCACAGGGGGGCCAAAGACAGACCTTCAATCTCGCGACACATTTGTGTGTTTTAGGTAGGCCATGCCCTCGCCAAATACTTTGTTCGGGCAACGTACGAAACCAAAGCGTTCGTAAAAGCTTTCGCTTCCGGGCATTGGAACCAACGTTACGGTGGCCACTGGGTCAGCTACCTCGTCAATGTAGCTAATAGCTGCTTGCATCAGCCGATTACCTAGTCCTTTTCCAGCATATTCAGGACGTACCATGACGTCGGCCACAAAAATATAGAGAACACCATCGCCAACAATCCTAAGCAAGCCCGCAAGATTTACTCCTTCACGAAGGCATACCGTAAATGTCGCAGCATTGAGAGTCTGTTGAGCACTCTCAGGTGAGATGTCACCCCATCCCATGATTCGCCGTATCCGCATGTATTCTTCAATGGTTGGTTTTTGTTCGACTAGCAGCTCCATAGGTTCGCTCCCAGGATGTTCCGAATTGGTAATACATGTTACCGCAAAGACGTAGCGACCACTACGCGTCAAAAAAATGACTATTTGGAACCTTGAATGATGCTGCGTCCGAGGGAGCGCCAGCGACCGGCTTAAACTACACGTTAGCTGTTTTCTCTAGCTCAATCCTCAAGAAGAAACACACGAAGTGCTCGCTCCCCTCGCATAACATATGGAATGTAGACCTTGCTACTTTCTATACGATAGAAAACCCTACAAGGCCCAACTATGACTTCTCGATAGCGTGTTTTTCTCTCAAGCTCTGGGGGGCGCGGCCGGATTTAGGATGTTGCTCTAAACGCTCTACAACTGAAAAAGCCTCCTGAACTAAACATGCCGCTGCATCAAAGTTATCTAACGCGATATACTCAGCTATTTCATTTAAGTCTGATAATGCTGGCTCTGTCCATATTACTTGAGCCACT
>QIGT01000336.1 GCA_003230835.1 Gammaproteobacteria bacterium | reverse complement strand
TCTTCTGCGGTCAGTTTGCTGCGAATATTTAGTACGAATGTAATGGCTCCAAGGCCGGTAAGGCCGGTCTTTTGTGAGCGTGAAAGTAGTAATTCCATAGTGCCTCCCCCTAGTATGGGAGCAGTTGTATGGTTTTGATACATGAGCGCAACTATAATTTGCACTGCGATACTATTTCGGCGCTCCGGCGAAAGACTCTCTCGTTCGTGTCACCTCACAGACAACACCCGTTTTACTCGCCATCCGTCATCATATCCGTCATCATATTTTTCTGCAACGGCTGTTCGTGGTTGCAGGTCGAACGACTCAACACAGCGAGATTTGGTTTCTAATCCACCAAAATCATGGTTAGCTTTATACTCAATTATTTTGCTGGTTTCGGATATAGAACGAACGCCGCTGACCTCAATATTCTTTAGGTGAACCGGAGAAATTGGAGTGACCGTACCTCTAGTCCATTCCCAACGCCATTCTTGGATGTATGGTTGGTGGCCGCCCATAACTTTATTATACTGATCGACGCACTGCGCCATATTCTTAGAAACAGGGATTTTTTCTCCAGCAGGGTAAGGGTGTTGTTCAAGTAGTTCTTTGGCGTATTCCCGCGAAACATCATCCGGTGGCCCGAATATCGCCGCTGTTATTGAATCGGAATTGTCTGAACCTTCACCGGACGACCAATCACCGGATAGCCAAAATACGGCGATGGCCAGCAGCACCGGCGGAATTATTATCACAGCGCCATAACGCGCCATAACGCCTCATTCCATGTGCCATATTCTTTTCTTTCTTTAAGTAGTGAAATTATATTGTTCAGTTGAACTTGGCGCGTAGGGCGTCTTTTAATTGTTGCAGTCGCGCTTCAATTTTTTCCTGATTGGACGTGGAGTAGTTTCCAGCGGCGGCTATCTCGAAGTTCACGGTGCGACCGTTTGGGGACAGTGAAATGTTCAGTTCCAAACGGGAGACTTTCCCAATGAGGACGCCTATGCCAGCAGTGGAATGATCGGTTAGCTTCACCTTGTTCTTGGCACGATCAACGCCGGAATATTTGTAATCGAGTGATTGTCCCACCTCGACAACCGTGTCCACAAAATTGGCTGGACGGGCGCGTAATTGCATAGTCTGTGTAGTGGTAAATTCGCGTTGCGGACTAACCAACATGCCAACGCTAGTGCAGCCGGACAGTGAAAGGGCTGCAAGAATAGTTAATAAAATACGCATAAATATACTCCAAAATGGTATAGGTTCATGGGATTGATCGGTTGTTCAAAATGGTGACCCCGAGGCTTTTCTGGGGCGCGCACGGTTGGCTCATTATGATGGTTGTATTCTGAACCGGCTGGTTCATTTCACTCTCCTCCAAAACTTCCTGCAATGAATATTCCAATTGTTATATATAACTGTTTGGAATATATTCCAAGCGGAATTTATTGCCATCTTTATGCGTAATGAAATCTATTCAAAGGAGCACCGAAAGCTCAGGGAAATTCTCAAACGGGAGCGTAAAAGTGCGAGGCTACGTCAATCAGATATTGCGAAGCAAACCAACCGCTCGCAGGCTTATATTTCCAAGTTTGAAAATGGTGACTTACGCCTAGATGTGGTCGATTTCATGAAAATTTGCACAGTCATTGGCTGCGATCCATTTGCTGTCCTGAAAGAAATGTTTCACCCACCCACCGATGGTGCAACCAGTATTATTGTGTCACCAGATACCAGCCTAGTGAAAGTCTTTAGTGTAACGCGTAAAGAGAAGTGATTTTTGACAAAAAAAGACGACGCAGATGCGCCGCCTTCAAGAAATTTGGACAAAGATCAACCTACCCCATTGCGGCAGCCAACTGTTCCGTTGGTCCCCGCTTAACCGATTCTGCTAAAGAAAGAGCTTCAAAAAGAACGGTGCTGCGCGGTTCATTGTCGAAATATTTCCGCACCTTTGGCCGCAATGGAGCCATTATGGGATATAGATCGATCAACACGTCAGCTTCCTCATATTTGTTTTTGTACGGGTTTTCCCGTGCCACTTCCATATCCAACACCGCTGCATCTTTTGCGGTTGTGGCGATGGCTTGGATAATGAGCTTGGTATGCTTGCCCTTTCTCTGAGCGTTGGCAAGCTGTTCGGTTATCACCACATTGGGTGAGAATTCATCGATCAACGCCAGTGCGAACTCGGCTGCTAATGTTCCGCTCAAAGCCGCCTTGGTGGACATCTTCCAATAGAGAATTTCGTCACCATCCATATAAATGACTCCCACTCGGCGATAGGCCGCAGCAAACGCCAGATAGCTAAGACCGTCCATCATTGCCGGTTAGATCACCGATCAACTGGCCGTGCAGACGTTTGAAGCTATTATCGCGGTTGAAACTGGACGCTTTGTTGCTTGTTTCACTGGGAAGCGACGGCATCTGCTCAAATAATTCTTGCTTTGCCGTTTTCCTGATCGCCCCGTAGAGACTTTCAAACGAACGATTATAAACAAGCGACAGCTTGCAGGTTTCGAGCAAACTAGGCAGACGTTCGCCAGACTCTAGGGCAGCAACTTCCTCATCGCTCAACTCCAGCAAGATTGAAATATCCCGCGTTGATAATCCCGCCCGCCTTGCGGCGAGCGGCGCTCAGGTCTTGCGCAAATTGTGTGTGCATATTTATGTTTGATTAAACTGGTAACACTCATCCAGCTTAATCGGCGCAAGCTCCCCAGACTAGGTAGCTAAAACCTCCCCATTTTATCCTTTCTAGCGCCCTAGACAGTTAGAGCCACCTATGCGGTATGAGCGAGTTGGTACCGGATAGGTGGAACCTATCCGGGAACTGCTAAACCCGCATAGGTGGTTATGTGAGGGGTAAGCGTTGGAGTATAGGCAAGATTAGCGCGTTTCGCGGCGTCAATGCTAGAGAGCTAGAAACCACCTAAAGCGCCCTAGTCATAATTCTCAATCAACCGCACGATAGGGCAATGCACAATCCCGTCACCCAGCTTGGCACTGCCTACCATCGCTACGGCGATCAATCCTTTGGTATCTATCGCAGTGACCGCCTCAGCCACATCTATCTAATTGGGCAAACTGGAACTGGAAAATCGACATTACTGGGCGGACTAGC
>QIGT01000292.1 GCA_003230835.1 Gammaproteobacteria bacterium | reverse complement strand
TTTTCAGTATTCTACCGAATCGGCCGGGGCACTGAATTATTACCGGCTGACGCCGCCGGGCTATCACTTGGTATGTGGCCCCGACAAGGTGTTGCCCACGCGCAGCCACTTCCGCGCCGTGTCACCCGCATTGCAGCGGCATGTCCGCCACGTTGCATCGCTGCTCGTAAAAATTCGCACCTCTGCTAGTGCAGCCGGTGTGGACATTCCGTTTCTCTTAGGCGACAACCAAGTCCGTCTCACGTCGGGCGCCGAGACGTTTGTTCCTGATACCGCCTTTGGCGTCAAACCGAAGGGACGTTCGCCGCAACACTATCTGGTGGAACTCGATTGCGGCACCGAGCCGGTCTACTCGACAAAACAACGGGACTCGCTCCGCAAGAAACTGTCGCTCTATTACGCGCACGAGGCGGCGTCTGAAAATACCTACCGCGTGCTGTTTCTGTTTACTGAAGCGACACCCCGTGTTGCCCACTTCTTAAAATTGGCTCGTGAAATGGCGCCCGACCCACGTCGGCATATTGTGATGGCGACGGTACTCGATAGCGTTTTGGATCACGGCGACCCGTTGCGGTGGCCCATCTTTTTGGACCACGACCAGCAGTTGGTGAGTTTATTGCCTTGTCCCAGACCGGGTGATGCTGCACTCGTGCAGCAATCGTTGCACTCGTGCAGCAATCGTTGTTGACTGAAAATTGGTTTGCTTTGTCATTTGCAACGGGGCCCTTGTTCCGCTAACCTCCGCCGCCTAGCGTCGGCTCGCAAGGGGACTTCGACCGGGTCGTTCCGACGCCATAGCTCCAGGAGAATCGTTTTCTTGTTGGTTCGCTATCATGGCGATGGCTGCCAACCCTCTTGGTCTTTTCCTTGCTGCACATGGGAGTCCGCTCCCGGACGTTCGCCGATCTCTGAGCCTCATGGGCTACGTTAGGCCCCGCTTCCCGGAGTTAGCGACAGTCTATTTACTCTGGCGTCGTAAGATGTTTAGCTCTAATAATATCTAAATTCTGGTTCATCCGACTGAAGCGTACTTTTCCGTAAGTTGTTTCCGCCAAACGGTTTCCTGTCATCACTGATAGCTTTACCTGCTAGGCTAGGGCAAAGATGCGTTTTCAGTGCTTCTGACGACCATGTACGCTCCAGTCGGATGAACCTAAATTCTTTTGATATTATTGTCGCAATCTTGGCCTTACGGCCCTCTAACTAGTTGCGGAGACAATCTCAACTCAAAGGTGGCGATAAATTGCCGGATGAACAGGAGCTGGATGACGCAACACTTGTCTCGCATACACGTGATGGCAAAGTTGCTGCATATGCAGAGTTGATTGTAAGGTATGAGCGTATGGCGTTATCAGTAGCATTGCGTTATTGCAATAATTACACAAATGCTGAAGACGCAGTCCAAGAAGCGTTCCTCAAGGCATTTCAGAATATTGACCAACTTCGAGACACAACTCGTTTTTCCTCTTGGTTCCTTCGTATCACTGAGCGTGAATCTATTCGATTGCAAACTAAAAAGTGTGAACTCGATTCAATCGACGAGACTTCTATCTCAGCAGCAAATATAGCTAAAACTGTACCAGCAGGAGACACATTAGATGATGATTTGGAGCAGTTAGTTCAATGGATAGGACAACTCCCAAAGCATGAAAAAAATATGATTATGCTTCATCACCTCGAAGGCCTCACAGCTCGACAGATTAGTGCCAGGACAGGCCAACCTATTGGCACCATCACAAAGCAGCTTTCTCGGGCGATGAAACGCTTACAGGGCTGGGCCAAGTAAAAGGAGCTCACAGAATGACCATGAAAGAACCCCTCTCAATGCGATTTGAAAGGCTTGCTTCAGAACTCAGGAAGCGACCCAGCATGGTTGGGCCAGTGCTAGAACGTATTGCTAACGAGCGATTGGAAGCAGGGCCTGCAAAGCTTGACCAGCGAAAGTGGCGTTACGTATTCTCACTGGCAGCAGGCTTGTTTTTTGTTATATCGGTGCCTTGGTGGATAGCTGCTGAGCCATCTCTAGCATTTGCGGATGTTCAGGCAGCGATACGGAAAATTACCACTGTCGCCGGGAAAGCACACTATCCCAATGCTCCACATAAAGATGAATTTGGGTATATGTCTGCCGACCATAAAACTATTCGTGCTGATTTGCCTGGTGGATTAGTTGTAGTGATGTCACCTGATGGCAAGAGGTTAATGCTCAACACCCGTGACCGAGTTGCGTACATTGGCACAGGACAAGCTCCTGTTGAGGAGGATAGAGTCCGTCATGTCTTACTGGAACTTAGTGAACTTGATAAGAAAGCAGTTCGCGTTCTAGGCGACCGGGTGATTAGCGGCCAACGATTGCAAGGATTTGTTGTGCCAGTCAGGCATCTTGGCGTCTCTTTTGCAAAGCTACTAGAAACCCGAGTTTGGGTTGACCCGACGACTCGGCTTCCTGTGGTAGTAGAGCATGTTCCTATCGACCCAAATAATGTTGTGGCAAAAGTATTGCACAGCGTCATAACTTATGAATTAAACGTCCCCTTAGAAGATTCACTTTTTTCTATGGACCCGCCTGCAGGCTACCGTTTAGTGAAAGAAGGTGGTCTATTCCCAATGCCTCCTCCTGTACTTCCCGAGGGTATTGGCCTCGACTCACTAATTGTTCATCCCAAGAAAGGAATAGGTAAAGCACGATTTGGTATGTCTGTTGACCAAATTTACGAGGTGCTTGGCGTGCCCGAT
>QIGT01000196.1 GCA_003230835.1 Gammaproteobacteria bacterium | reverse complement strand
CTTTTGGCAGTTTTTATGTTGCCTGTCGCTGTTATGTTTTTTATAACAGGTGCTCTTTATACATGGGGTATCAAAGGCGGTTATGAGACAACGGTCCACGAATTGCACCTAGAAAATCCGCTTCAAAATGAACTGCAAGAACTGGTTAATCTGGCAGAACGAGAACTTAATAGACGCAACCTAACGCCGCCAACCGGGGAGGCTAAAGTTAAAGCGATAGGTGATTCTTTCAAACTGGAATGGTCCGGTTCAAGTATGGATGTGAGTATCGCGACAACACCTCAACCACTCATTGCAGAATTGGAAATAAAACATACGAGCTGGCATCGGCGTTTCGTACAACTGCATAAAGCAAAAGGCGGTGATCCGTTTAAAGTGTATGCCGCAATATTGGCCACAGCGTTGCTGTTACTACTGATAACAGGGTTTATTATTACTGATAACAGGGTTTATTATGGCATGGAGAATGCCACAACTGCGCAAAATGACTTTAACGACAACGGTGTTGGGAATAGCTGTTTTTATTGCAATGGTTTTATCCAGTTGATTTCAGCAACTAACTTCCAATAAGGACTTAAATTCCGCAGCTAATAACAAATCACAGACACTCGGGCTAACATTCAAGCCTTGCCCGGCTGAGAATCCATCTCTCGATCATCAGCCAGTTTCTTGGCGAGTTCGCGCATGTCGGTCACTTCATCCTGTTCGTCGATGATTTCGACTCCTAACAAAGTTTCAATGACATCCTCCAGGGTCACGATGCCAGCGGTGCCGCCAAACTCATCACACACAAAGGCGAGGTGACTATTTGATTTGCGCAACTTTTCGAATACCCCTTCTACACTCAGATCCAAATTGACGGTTATCGGACGCTGCACAAAATCGATCACGCGCTGATCCCAACCGCCACTACTGGCGGCCAGCAGAATATCGCTGCGCAGTACAAAACCACGCAAATCGTCTATAGAATCTCCATAAAGCGGGATACGGCTAAAGAGGATCGGGGGTTTTTGATCAAGCACTTCGCGAACCGTAAATCCCTCCTGTAGTGCACTGATGACCACTCGTGGGGTCATAATTTCACTCACAGCAATGTTGCGAAGGTTCAGTAAATTCTGGATGACCGCCTCTTCATCGCGCGCAATAGTGCCTTCTTCTTCGCCAATATCAGCTAACACGGCCAATTCGTCTCGTGTGATGACCTGGGAATCTGTCGAAGGCAGGAGTTTTTTCAACTTCAATATCATCACAATCAAAGGTTTCATAATTCGGACCATCCATTTAAGGACAATCGCCGCACTGGGCCCAAGTTGCTTCCAATAGGCCGCACCCAAGGTTTTTGGCAATATCTCTGAAAGTAGCAAGATGGCTATGGTCAGGATGGTGGCCGCAATGCCAACTGTATACTGACCAGGGAAAGCTGCTGCTGCCTCAACCCCTACACCGAGGGCACCCACGGTATGGGCAATGGTATTGAGTGTTAGAATGGCAGTAAGCGGCCGCACCGCGTCGTGCTGTTTCAGTTCGAGCCACAGCGTGCCCACCTTATTGCCTTCTCGTTTGAGGATAGATGCATGGCTGATGGAAGTAGATAACAACACACTTTCAAGCAGCGAGCAGAAAAAAGAAATCCCCAACGCCACACTGGCATAGAAAATCAACATGCTCATATCACGTACCCGAAAAAGGCATGAGCCTGCAAAGGAAGTACCAAATGACTAATATGTCTCGCCCGTGACCTAGTTACTACCGATCATCCACGCAGTTGCAGCAAAGGTCAAACAGATCCTATTGCTGGGCTCGTGGCACAGCCCGACAAGTTTGTGCTCACCCTTGTAACCTGGCGCCTCGGTGCACACACTGACTAATGGGAATTATTGAGCGTTTTCAAACGTGTGGCGAGTTGTTGTGCTTCATATATTTCATGTTGCTCGAGTTGGCTTACGAGCCTGTGAAAGTTATCTATGGTTTGCGCATCAGCGTTGGTTTTCAGTGGTAGCATGGCAAGCAGACGCGCTTGTATCACACGCCAATCCGAGGCTGGTAGATGAGTCGTGCGGAGCTGTAACGCTTGCGCATACAATGTTTTGGACTGTTCGGATGCCGGTTGTAGATCTGCAAGGCCAATTTGATAGGTGGCGTTCTCCAGATGCTCGGGTCCAAAAAAACTCTGAGTATGTTGTAGTGCTTGCGCGCATGCCTCCCGTGCACCCACCACATTCCCAATCAGCTGGTATGACCGGCAGTATTCATAGTGAATCCTTGGTAAGAATAGATTCCCACCAGGCACTTGATTCAAATTCTGCATCGCCTTTTCCAACACCACAATCGCCTTGTTGGGTGTCTTGGTGGCGTTGTAGATCTTCGCCAGCAGCCAGCGGTTCACGCCGTAATCCACTAGTATCGTGGGTGTATCAAGCGGATAGTTTGCGCGCAACAAAGCGAGTGTTTCTTCCTGAAGCACCAAGGCGTCTTGCAGCTGACCCAATGCCAACATCTGACGGGCGATTGAATGCCGAACCCCGAGTGATATCTTGTGAGAGGAACCCAGCGAAGAATTACTATGCACCAAAGCTTGCCGGAATGTT
>QIGT01000260.1 GCA_003230835.1 Gammaproteobacteria bacterium | reverse complement strand
TTAAAGGCGCTAGCCGACTTGAAGAACAATCAGCAGATCGTGATCGAAGGGTTGACGTGACGGCTGCTCAAGCAAACGTTGCGCTGAGTTTTGATTCGTTAGCGGTGTCTCGTTCGCTCGCTGCGATTGCTTTGCCGGTGTACGTCACTGCGGATGAGGAGGTGACGTTCGTGACCCACAGCAACTACACCGCCTTTGTGCATCATGCAGAAATACGCTTGTTCGCAGCGGGTAGTAACGTCAAAGGCAAGCCGTTAAAAACTTGGCCGGTTGAGTTAAATGCACATAACACTTGGCGCAGTGAAGGTTTGCCCTTGGGTGAATATATTTATGTCCTACGGGTGACAGATAAATCAGCCAGATTTGATGAAACAACACCCCTGCCGCTTAGCGTCGGAGCGCGTCGTTTTCAATCACAGCAAAGTGACCAAGCGCCACTAGCGCACTTAGTTGAGGACAACACGGCGGTTCGCAACCTACCGTTGGAAGGCGGAACGGTTACGGCGCGAATTGCACAAGTTCCTGCTGGGCACGAGGTTCGATTGATGGGCCAAACTTTGCCTGTGGACGATAAAGGACTGGCGTACGGCGAAATGCTGTTGCCCTTCGGTAGCCATGACGTATTGTTTGTTCGTCCTCTAGAAATCGTTGCGGATGATACGTTCTTTGTAGGCTTGGCCGATTTGACCATTGGTCAACAAGACATCAACGGTCAAATTGAGCGCAGTACAGGTCCTGACACTGAGTTAGAAGATCATTTCATAAACGGGCGCTTGGCGTTTTACTACAAAGGACGAATCAAAGGAAAGTATCTCACCACCATTGCGGCAGATACCGAAGAAGAACGGCTTGAAGATTTGTTTGATAACTTTGGTCGTAAAGACGCGCGCTCTTTTCTGCGACGCATTGATCCGCAGCAATTTTATCCGGTATACGGCGACGACAGCACCACAGTTGAAGATGCACCTACCGCAGGCAACTTGTATGTGCGCGTCGAGAAAAACCAAACCTCATTTGTATGGGGAGACTTTCAAACTGCGCTCTCGGGTATGGAATTAGTGCAGTATTCGCGCAGCCTCTATGGGGCGAATTTTTCCCACGCATCCCTGCACACAACAGCTTACGGGGAAGCACAAACACAACTCAATGTATTTGCAGCTGATCCCGGCACAATTGCCTCTCGCGATGAATTTCGGGGCAGTGGTGGGACACTGTACTACCTGCGTCGGCAGGATGTTACAGAAGGCTCTGAACGAGTATTCATTGAAATCCGTGATCGTGATTCGCAACTGGTGCTGTCTCGCCAAGAGCTGATCAGCGCCACTGACTATGATCTAAACTACATTCAAGGGCGTATATCTCTACGCTCGCCGCTACCTTCCAC
This sequence comes from Gammaproteobacteria bacterium, assembly GCA_003230835.1. Classification (GTDB taxonomy): domain Bacteria; phylum Pseudomonadota; class Gammaproteobacteria; order Pseudomonadales; family Azotimanducaceae; genus UBA4421. The sequence goes on along the minus strand of QIGT01000260.1, from coordinate 1,436 downwards.
CGCAGATGGGACACGTTTTGTGCGTGATGGAAATCTCAGCGGAAACCCAGCCTATCTGGTGGTGACTTACGAATTTACTCCGACCATTACTGAACCAGATACGTTTTCAGCAGGTGGGCGTGTCCATCATTGGTTTGGCGATCATGTGGGTGTGGGCATGGTTGGATTTGATCAAGGCGATGAAGGTTTTGAACAAACCTTAGCCGGGGGCGATTTGACCTTGCGATATGATGCAGGCACGTACTTGCGACTAGAAAAAGCTCGCTCTAACGGACCAGGCAATGGTGCCGGCTTGTCCAGTTCCGGTGGTTTATTGTTCAATTCTATTGCACCGTTCGATACGCGTGCGGATGCACATCGCGTAGAGGTCGCCGTGAACTTGGCTGAAGTAACAGCAACCCAGACGGGTACGGTAAATGCTTATTGGCAGGAGCGCGACGCAGGGTTTTCAGCCCCTGGTCAAATCACCGGAAATGACGCTGTGGATCAGTATGGTGTACAAACAAAGTGGCTGATTAATCCTCACACCGATTTGTTAGTTAAAGGCGACAGCATAAACAGTCGTGGACGTGACCAAGAAGCTCTAGAGGCCGGGGTTCGCAAGCGTTTTGGCAACGGCTGGTATGCCAATGTAGGTGCTCGTTACGACACACGTCAATTTACCACCACCACCGCCAGTACCATACTCAACGAATCTGGTTCTCGTACAGATCTCAATGTGCTGGTTGGTTTTGACACGCAAAACAAGGATACAAATAGGGTTGATACGCCACAGGGCGGAATAGAAGATGCCCAAGATACTGATGCAAAAGATACTGATGTGCTGGATTGGGGCGGCTATCTATTTGCTCAGGGCACGGTGAGCCAAAGTGGGCAACGCAGTAACAACGATCGTATTGGTGTAGGTGGACGTTATCGCTTTACCAAACGTTTTAGCGCCAACGCCGAATTTTCCGATGGAAATCTAGGCACCGGGGCACTGCTGGGCAGTGAGTACAACTACAGTGACCGAGGCACTCTATATCTGTCGCATACCTTAGAAGCAGAAAATCCAGATGCTTTTAACAGTGGCAGATTGGGTCGTTCGACTATGGGTGTACGCAATCGTTTCAACGATGCCGTTAGTCTGTTTGCTGAAACCCGGCGTGAGGCCGGAGCAGGCCCAACTGGCACCACCCAACAAATAGGCATTGACTTTACCCCTTATGACAAGTGGTTGTACGCTATTACCTACGAGACGGGTACGCTCAGTGATCCACTAAGCGGTGATATTGAGCGAGACGCAGCAACGGTAACGATAGGTTATACGGGTGATGGAACACGCCTGTCGACAACTCTTGAATATCGGCAGGATGATAATCCCAGCACCGGGAATTTGGATATTATTGCTGCGCGAGGTATCGCTACTTGGCAGGTGACCTCGGCTACGCGTGTGC
>QIGT01000146.1 GCA_003230835.1 Gammaproteobacteria bacterium | reverse complement strand
AGCTGCTGCATAAGCTTGCGGAACGATACCCAGGAATCGGCAGTTTTCTAAAACCCGGCAACGATAGCGGTATCGCCGTATCAATCAATGGCGAAATTTACCGCGACAATTGGGGGCAGAATATTCCACAGGATGCTGAAGTGGTGCTGTTACCTCGCATCCAAGGCGGCTGAGAAATCAGCTTGCAACGGACACAATTGCGTTGGGAATCAGCCGGCCAGAGCGACATAGGTTCAGTACGTAAGGTTAACGAGGATGCCTACTTAGAGCTATCAGAAAGCCAAATTTGGGTCATCGCCGATGGCATGGGGGGCTACCAAGCCGGAGACTTTGCCAGCAACACTATCGTTGAGACCTTAAAAACCTTTCAACCCGCTGACTCGGTAAACGCAGCAGTCACCCAACTAGAGAAACTACTCGAAACCGCCAATCGAATAATGCTCGATCAAGCCACGCTACTTGACGTTGACGTGGTTGGTAGTGTGGTCATGATCTCAATACAAAGTTGTGGACTTTGTGTATGGGCTGGAGACAGTCGGCTCTATCGATTGCGAGATGATAAGCTACAACAGCTCTCAAAAGACCACAGTCAAGTTCAAGAGATGGTTAGCGCTGGCATACTGAGCCAAACCCAGGCTCGCAACCATCCGCAAAGCAATATCGTTACTCGCGCATTGGGCGTTGCTGAAACAATCGAATTAGAAGTTATTGAATTTGATATCCAACCAAACGACACTTATTTGCTGTGCTCAGATGGACTCACAGGCGCCCTCACCGACGCAGTAATTGCCGAGACGATATCGAGCGAAGACTGCGCAACTGCAGCAAACCTACTGGTCAGCAAATCACTGGCGGTTGGAGCAAACGACAATATTTCTGTGATCGTTACCAGGGTTCACGGGGGATGAACGGCAGCCATCTCCTCGCGCGGTAATCAGCGCGGATGAATCACAAACTCGATCTTGCCTCGAAACTTCCCATAGTTGTGAAAGTCTGCGGTATTCAGACCGTTGTATTCCTCAAACTTTCCACCTTGGTATGCTTGTAGATCACCTGAAGCATATTGAACCAGCGTATCTCCTGATGTGGATAAGAACATCTGCCACTCATCTGGCCACTGCTTAGTTTGATTGGCCATTACCTTTTGCACCAAGCCAAATACTGCTGCAGCATTTTCTGTTTGCTCAACCACGAGGAAACCCGTTAATCCGGGATGATTGAGCTGTATCATCCACATCGAGCGGGCCATTTTATTCTGCGTTTGTTTATCGACGTAAAGTATTTCTTGTTCCGTGGCAATGCCGATCACTTCGCCTTCATACCTCACTAATATAGTTGCTGCTAGATGGTCCTTTAAGGCGGCATGGGCCATGATGTTAATATTCTCTTGCGAACCTGGCTGATAGTTTTGGGTGGGTTTAAACAGAAAATTCTCAACACTGTGAGACAAAGAAAGTAAGTCGCTCTCCAAATCAAGCTGTAACACCAGCTTGTCTGCGGCAAACGCAATTTGGTTGTAGGCGAACATCGCGAAAAATAGAACAACTAGACGGGGGGACATATGCCAAACTCCAACAGTATTGAGTACTCCAAACAATCTAACGCAACCGACTACTCTTGCCTATGAGCCAAGTGCGCTATTAACGAATGCCCTGTGTATCAATTCAACCAAGCTGCACGCCTAACTGCTAGGTGTCACCAATACTGTTCAATAGTTGCCATGCAGCACATGCGAATCAACTTTCTAGGAAAGCGTCCATGATTGACAACACAGACGTTAGAACTGAACGCGGTCAATCCACACCTGCTGCTGCTCCCCCCCGCTGCGCCGCCCAAATAGCCAAATATTCTCGCCAGAAGCCAATGCCGCTTTTGGACGACTATCATCATTTGTGTTTATCTCGGCGTAAGCCGATATGGCTCGCGTCTCATCAAGGAGCAAGACATGACTGGGACCTGCAACATAAAGCTCGCCGGTACCGTTGCCAGCCAGAATATTAAACTGTGCTCTGAGGTGATCGGCGTCTAATTCCAGGTACGTATCGCGGCGCACCGTAGCGTCTGAAAATTCCTGTACCCATAGCCCCTGCGTTGGCGGAAAGTTTTCGTCACGATGGTTGTTCTCAAGCAGAATCGCGTGGCCGTTGCCACTTGGCGTTACCGCCATCCGATTGCGTCCGGCTGCCGACAACTTGACCGTGCTATCGCGCACGCGGAACTTGCCTTCTGCCTCATTCATAAGATGCGTCGACTCACCGCTGATCGCCACCGACTGATCAACGTTCTCGAGCCCCACCCACATGAGCTGACGTTCAAATGCGGGCATTTCAACGTCGCTGGTAGACTTACCAACAACATGCAGACGCCTTTCTGACGCTACGACGGGGCGAACCTCTGTGCGACCGAATAGCTGTGGTTCAGGTTTTAACTGGCTGTCGATACCATTCTCATCTTCGCCGCGAAAGTCGAGGACCATGCCAGCGCCACCACCGGCCGTACGAAACCAGTCGCTACTAGAGACACTCTCGCCATCTCGCACGATGAGTCCCTTATCTCTCACCTCACCATCCACAGACGCAAGCAACCACGCCACACCCGTTTTTGGTGCGGGACCGGTCTCCAGCGGCCATGTCCGGGCATAGAGAAGATCGCCATTGTCAGTGACGAGGACAAAATGATTGTCAGCCGCCAACGCGCCT
>QIGT01000138.1 GCA_003230835.1 Gammaproteobacteria bacterium | reverse complement strand
AATTATTATCGTCTACGGAACAACCGTCAGCACAGGCATCAATACCGAAACTGACAGAGGCACCACCCTCATGGTTGAATTGAGACAAGACCCGCCGAAATATGGTGTTTGCTTGTCCCAAGCACTGGCATTCAAAAGAGACAACACACAACAAAAATACAGCTGCAAGTACGATTAACTGAGTGACTCTCTTCATCAGATTCCCCCATCCCCAGCGAAAAATGGAAAAACAAAATTAAAAACTGTCAGGTGAAATTTGAATTGTGACATCAGAGTTATCAAAAGCGGAGGTATTGTCAAGTACTTGAAGGTAGTCGGTGGTGCCGAGCAGCTATCGAACAAAACCAGATCATATCGTACTACCCACTACGATGAGCCCGACTTCTGCGCGAATACGAGAGATAATTGCGCTAAATCCTAGCCGGTCTTTACTGAGAGTTGATAATATACGCCTACTGCCAAGAGATCGCTTTTCTTGAAAATTCTGGCTTTTACAAATTCCTGGGTTTGGAGAATTTCCCCTGATGTCAAAAAATCATCTGTTCAATCGCTTGAGGTTGTTTTGTTGATAGAATACTCACAACTGCCGTGAAATCACCCTTAGAAATTCCGTGTACGGAGAATTACCAATCGTGTCAACAAAATCTGTTTTCCTTCGCTTAAAGTTCTGTTCGATCGTCCTAACACCTTTCGTTTTGATCGCTGCAATTAGCGGCTGCGGCGGTGGAGCGGTTCGGATAAAGCCGCCATCAATTAACGCAAATTCTGCCGCTGCTAAGGCGATGGAGTTGTACGACACGAATGGAGATGGAGCTCTAGGCAGTGTCGAACTTGAACAATCGCCTGGATTGAATGCAGCGATGGAAACTGTCGATACCGACAGCGATGGTAGAATAAGTGAGAGCGAAATAGCCGATCGGATTAGGGCTTGGCAAGCGACGAAAGCTGGAATATGCGTGGTGAATTGCTTCATCACACTAGACAAAACGCCGCTTGAGGGTGCGACGATTATATTTGAGCCAGAGGGATTCCTGGAAGACCAACTCTGTACTGCCGTAGCCTACACAGACAGTAGTGGAGCTTTCAGCCCAAGTATCCCAAAAAAGGACAGGCCTTCGCCAGAGATACCCTTTGGGATTCAGTTGGGATTTTTCAAGATCCGTGTTTCCAAGGAAGTGCACGGAAAAGAAACTATACCAGCTATCTATAACACCGAAACTACACTTGGCCAGCAGATTGCAAATGACGATCCAGCCATTATTCGTCAGAAGATAATCATTAATCTCAAGAGTCGTTAATACTTGGAACTAAAGATCCCCAGCTCCTACGATGCCGCCATCTAAACGACTTCCCAAGGAGGAATGAATCCTGAAATCGACGTCATAGGAGACACTTTGAACGGATCCATCGCAGAAAGACATATGAAATACAGATGGGTGGGCACTTCCAAATAGGCCTTCCGGTAGGCGTGGACCGAATCCAGATTCCATCCTGGCGAGGTTGCCAACGTTCTGCGTCAATTTCTTGTTGTGCGGCTGGTTTCGGGTTGATTCGATCAGGCCCCCATACTCTACGGTGATTGTCCCATTCGTAGCCAACATACATGGATTGGTTATCGCCGTAGCTGAAACCAGGGTCGTTTCGGCTGTTCTTGCCTTCATATCCATCCAGTTCTACCCACTTTTCGCCCAGGAGGTAGGTATTAGAGGTTCCATCTTCAATCCTCTGCATTTTGAGCTGACTTCGAAAATACATGACACCGGTCTGGCAGTTGGCTAAGCCTCCCCGAAAGTCGGCGCGACGGTCACCACTCGAAAAACAATTATCCGTGATTGGCCATTCAGCGCTATCAGCTTGTGCATAGGTTGAAATAGAAGGAAATAAGCTGTCTCCAGAAAATTGAGTCGAATCCCCCGAGTTCGCGGCATAGTCACTTTTAGCAACTCCTTCCGAAGCTGCCCTTGCTTTAAATCTAGTTAACTCGCCACCCACTCCGTTTCTGATACTTGACCACTCACCAGCTAAGGAGAGCCCTAACCCTCGTCGAGATGGGCAGGCAAACATCGTTAACGGAGTCTGATTTACCCGGGTTATCGCGTCGTCGTATTCCGATGAGCTGTGGTCCATACCAGATCCCAGAGATCGCAAATTACCCGCCTCAACATAATCTAGGATATTGTAGACCCATGAGCCTGGCTGACCTTCCCCATATCCGCGGTCTGGATCACCTACATACCAACGCCCCCAACCGCCCGAGGGAAAGTAGCCGTGTGTACTTTCAAAGTTCAAGCAGGCCAAGCCAATCTGCTTCAAATTGTTTTTGCACTGCATCCGCCGTGCAGCTTCGCGAGCTGCCTGAACTGCGGGCAGTAAGAGTGCCACGAGAACGCCGATGATGGCGATGACTACCAAAAGTTCGACAAGGGTGAATCCACTTTTGTGGTGTAATCGATCTTTCAAGGCGAAGGTTCTTTTTTTGCCCATGACAGTATTACTCCTAGAATCTCAATGAGAATGACTTGGCTAAATACTCGGTCTAGTGTACGACCGGACATGACGAGGGTTCAAACATTGGGGCTCGACAAAAAAACGATTGATCTAAAAACGTAGCTAGCCTACGAATAACTCTATTCTTGAATGAATCGCCCAATTAGACAACGCGCATCAGCGCAATGTTAACTCGTTTTTGCGCATTGGCGATGTGGCGATCAGCATGGACCATGATGCCTCACTACTATTGCAAGTGATTTTGCTTGTTTGCATCACAGCGGCGAAATCCAATCAAAAGCAAAAAAACGGCCCAGACCTGGGTGACAGTGCCCGGCCTGGGCCGTGTTCGTAAATTCCCTTAGCTTTGCTGTTACTAGCGCCAAGTCAATTAGCGACGTCGACGAGCCAACATGCCTACAACTCCCAAGCCCATTAGCATGATCGACGCAGGTTCGGGAATGACCTCGACTCTAAAGTTGTCGAAGAGACCAAACTGCGAGTCACCAGGGCTGGCTACCGAACCGAATACGTCGGCATAGCTAAAGCTAGCAAATCCACCAGGGGCATTGCCACCGCGATTCCTACTGTCGGCATCTCCAACAGAAGAGCCTCGGATCACAACTTCGCCATTGATAGAAATTTCAGTGGTCCCATTCAGCGTAAGGATTGAGAGGGTGATCCACTGATTGCCACCGTTGCCAATGTCAGTGCCAGGGTGGAGAGGATCTTCCACAAGACCAGTAACGTCATTGTACAAAGGGGCATTTGTACCACCTAGGAGGTAGCTTTGCTCCTCAATAAAGTCATCTTCTTCATCTTCTTCATCATCATCATCATCATCATCTTCAAAAGGAGAGCTATTGACGGGCACGGCCACAGAAGGGTCCGTACCGCCAGGGCGTGACCAACGCCAGTCAGAAGACGAGCCACCGTCACCAGTGTGCGAGAGGTACGTGCCATCACCAGCGATTGGCGAGAAGATCGTAAAGGGCGTTGCACCTGTGCTGCCAAGGCCTATACTGCCAAACTCAGTGGTGCCACCAGTACCGGTATACCCCATGTATATGTCTACAGTCACTCGCGCGTAGGCAGGGACAGGCGTGTTGTTAAACAGGGTTGCAGCACTATCTTCACCCAATGTACGGTTGGCTCTGATGCGCACTCCAGTCGTCGATGCGTCAGTTGTTCCAGGTGCGGGGCCAACAATACCACTGTAGTCGAATCCCCAGTCAACAATATGATCTGCCCCCAGTGCAACTTCT
>QIGT01000420.1 GCA_003230835.1 Gammaproteobacteria bacterium | reverse complement strand
GCTGATGTATTCACCGGCCTGCAAGCGTGGCAGGACATTGAGGTAAATTCCGGCGAGACCTACGGATGGGAAAATTCCACCTATATTAAACAACCACCTTTCTTCTCTGTTGGTGGTGATATCGAACAATCTATCGGTGTGAGCAATGCTCGTATACTGGCGTTGTTGGGTGACTCTGTGACCACAGACCACATCTCCCCGGCGGGTGCCATTCAGGCGGACAGCCCTGCAGGTCACTATTTACAACAACATGGGGTAGATGTTGCCGAGTTCAACTCTTATGGGTCGCGTCGGGGTAATCATGAAGTGATGGTGCGCGGTACTTTTGCCAACATCCGCATTCGAAATGAAATGGTGCCTGGTGTCGAGGGTGGATACACCAAACATATTTCTTCAGATGAACAACTGAGCATTTACGATGCGTCTGTGAGATATGCAGGTGAAGGAATCCCCCTTGTTGTCATTGCGGGCAAAGAGTACGGCACGGGTTCTAGCCGTGACTGGGCTGCCAAGGGAACCCGTTTGCTCGGTGTGAAGGCTGTCATTGCAGAAAGCTACGAACGCATCCATCGATCTAATTTAATTGGCATGGGTGTCTTGCCGCTGCAATTTAAAGCCGGTGATGGGCGTACCTCACTAGATTTGTGTGGTGATGAGATCATTGATATCCAACTGCCCGATGGTGCCACAGAGACTACCCGCCAAGAAATTAATGTCACTATCAAACGTGCTGATGGTACTGAACAATTATTGGTTGTGGACAGTCGTCTCGACACCGATAACGAAATTGCCTATTTCAAGAGTGGTGGAATTCTGCAATTTGTCCTCAACAATTTGGTTGCCGCGGCATAAGTAGGTAAGGCTAAAATAGCTCGAAATTTGTGATCCACCTCGCATTATGCGGGGTGTTCACAACTATGTTAAAAAATATGTGACTTACGGCTGAGGGGATAGCTCGGCAGTTCGTTTATGGTGCACAACTCAATCCCTGCCGAGAGAGAAAAGAAGTGATTAACAGGAATGAATCCCGCCTGATAGCTCAGGAGCGTCGAAATTTGGCCAGTCGGAATGCCAAACCAGCGCAGAAAAAAACTAAACCAGCCACCAATGTACTCGCCAAGAGACCTTAAGCGCCTCCTTTTGTTTGACAAAACTTGGGTTTGACAAGACTTGGGTTTAACAAGACTCAGGTTTGATAAAATTTAGGCCGTATTGAACCGTTTGTCAGCTGTAACTGACTGATCCTGCTCGAATTTTTCCTTCGTAGGAGCAGGACTTTGTTTCTATATGTCCGTTCGCAAACCAGGCTAGCTTTTGACTGGCAAAGTTATTCGGCGTTCAAACCCATTAATTGGGCGGGCGTGAGGTTGAGGGCTGTCACCACATCGTTGAAAAACGTTACCTCTCTATCGCTCACGCGGCCATCGGCGTTAACCACGTCTGCCAGTGCTTGTGCGATGCCTAGCCGGTCGCTGGTGCCTAATTTTTTAGCCGAGCTGACTAAGTATTTGTCCAGGGGTGCTTTTTCATAGATCTGGGAGTGCGCGGCTACTCTTATTTCCGAAGCAGAGATATTTTCTCCCGTTCGAGCCAACAAGACCTCTTGAACCTTCTCCACTTCAATGGTCTTTATGTTGGTATCTGCCGCTGTCGCGCGGGCAAGGGTCATCAGCATCACTTCTTGAGCGAGCTGTGCCTGTTCTTCTGGCGTGGGGCTTGTGCCGCCAAATATCTTCAGCACTCCAGTCAAACTTGCGATACTCATAAGTGTCTCCCGTTGTCGTTGTTCATAGTGCCTATTCTTTCGCGATGTACCCCAGGGAGTCAATCTACACTGTTCATTCATTCGCAAGCTTAAAAAACATCAAAGCGTTGCCGTCTCCCTATATTCAGCGTCTTTTGGGTTGACCGCAGCCCCTGAGCACAATTCTGGTATCAATCATCGGTGAATCGTGTACAAAAGTGAGCTACGCTGGGGATGGTACCTGACTTTAGAGCATAAGAGGGCAATGATTAGATTCGTATTGATAGGCTACTTGTTGAGCCTCACTGTGGTATTCACGCCATTTGCAACCGCTTTGGGCGAAGATGTTGATGTTGATGAGGGAGACAACAGCACCTTCACAGTGCCCCGAACCCATTTCGGACATCCAGATTTACAGGGCATTTGGACCAATGCCACCCTCACCACGCTGGAACGACCGGACGATTTTGATGCCCTAAATTTGTCACCTGAAGAGGCTGAGAAATTGCTCAGTGCACGTCAGGCACGCTGGCAAGAATACGAAGATGCAGCCCGTGACGAAGACGGCAAATTGTCTGCGGGTGCTGATGTGGGTGGCTACAACACCTTTTGGATGGATGAGGGGAACTCCCTAGCCATGGTCGATGGCCAGTATCGGTCATCTAGGATGGTTCCATACCTTATACCTGGTCTGGGCGTTGGAATATGTTGAAGCATGGGTTGCAATATACCCGCTACGATGGGCCAGAGCTGAGGCCCCTTGGTGAACGTTGTGTTGTTGGATTTGGTTCAACCGGTGGTCCACCTATGTTGCCTGTGTTGTACAACAATAATTATCAGATCGTACAAAACGCGGATCACGTATTGATTTTTGTTGAGATGAACCATGATGTTCGGACCATTAGGCTGAACAGTACTCACCCGCCGCCACACGTAAAGAAGTGGTTGGGAGATTCGATAGGTTGGTGGGAAGGTGATACCTTGGTTGTTGAAACCACTAATTTTCATCCAGATCAGGGCTTTCGGGCTTCAACCAAACATTTGTTGTACGCTTCTGAAAATCTTAAAGTAACCGAATACTTTAGTCATGTAGATGCTCAACACATTAAGTATTCGTTTGAGATGGAAGACCCGCAGACGTATGACCAAATCTGGCGTGGTGAGATGCCCCTACGAAAAAGTAGTGATGTCATCTACGAATATGCCTGCCATGAGGGTAACTATGCAATGCAGGGTATTCTTGCTGGTGCGCGGTTGTTAGAAGAAGAGGGCGAAGGCGGTGGCTTCTTGCAGATGTTGGCTTATTGGTTAGCAGACTAACTGCCGCTATTTAAACAGATCATCTAGCGGCTTGCGTGCATTATCTGCCGTGTCAGTTTTACTATTCGAAGCGTCCGATTCTTCGTTGTGCTCGGCGCCGAACAAGGCATCCAATGCGTTCATGGTAGAACCAGTGTCGCGGGCCGTTTTAGGGTCGAAAGCGCCCGCTTGAGGCGCAAAATATTCGCAGAAGTTTGCGTTTTCCTTTTGCAAGGGTGGGTCTGCGCGGTCTTCAAAGCAGTGTACGGTTTTTTCCTCGTCATAGTGACGACAAAGGCGGCAGCAATGCAGTTCATAGAAGCAATTTGAACACGCAGCCTGGCGAGCGATGGGAACCAGGACATTTTCCAGGTTGTTACCACAATTCCAACACACGAGATTCTTCAAAGTGAAACCCCTCCATTGCGAGCAATCATGTTAGCGCAGCTTGGGGATTGATAAAACGTACTTAAACGCGAGGTGTTATCTCGGCTGAACTGAGATACGCTGGTTTTCACTTTGAGGAGGTGCCCATGATCGAGAAAGTGATCGAGAAAGTGATCGAGAAAATTCCTTTTGGTCGAACCGGCCACAATAGTTCTAGGATTATTTTTGGCGCGGCATCACTTGGCGCCATGAAGCAAGCTCGTGCTGATGCGACTTTAGCCAAATTGGCAAAGGTCGGGGTGAATCACATCGACGTAGCTGCTAGTTATGGCGATGCCGAACTACGGTTAGCGCCCTTCCTGACCACGCGACGGACAGATTTTTTTCTAGCCACCAAAACAGGATTACGCACCAAGGACCAGGCTCTTGCGCAACTAAAGAGTTCTTTAGAGCGTCTGCAAGTTGACCAAATCGATTTAATTCAAATGCATAACCTCACCAAGCAAGCTGATTGGGAAGTGGCCATGGGCCCCGGTGGTGCATTGGAAGCCTTGGTTGAGGCACGAGAACAGGGGTTGGTTCGGTTTATTGGTGTTACCGGCCACGGCACCTATTGCCCGAGCATGCACATCCAAAGCCTAGAGGTATTTGATTTTGATTCAGTCCTGGTACCGTATAATTTTTCGATGATGCAGAATCCTCAATATGCTGCGGAATTTGACGCGTTGTATGATCTTTGCCAGACGCGACAGGTAGCCATGCAGACGATAAAGTCGAATGCTCATGACGATCAGGAAAAGCGTTTCAGCTGGTATAAGCCGATAACTGGTGGTGAGCCTTTAAAGAGATCAGTAGATTTTGTTTTGGCTCGTCCTGGGTTGTTCCTAAATTCCACCAGCAATGCAACGATATTAGATGGAATTTTTGCAGCTGCAAACGAACCAGTAAGTATGCCGAGTAACAATGATATGGCGGCTGATGCACAGCTACTAGGAATCGAACCGCTGTTCGTTAAAGACGTGTCTGGCGCATAATTAGTTCTTGTCCGGAATGCGCAGCAATCGGGATGAGAACTAGCGAGGGCAGGACGCCCGAGTCAAAAACCGTAGGGTTTGGCGCTTTCAGAATGAAAGCGCAAAGGTTATCTGTAAGAAACCGTTGGAAGGAAATGGCAAGGATGCCATTTCTGGACAGAAACTAATTGGGAGAAATAAAAGTGTCTTGGCAATTAAAACAACTCGCAGGTTCTTTGGGTGCGGAAATACAGGGTCCGAATCTAAGCTCGCCGAGCGACGATGACATCAGCAAGATCAAGTCCTTGTTGCTTGAGCATAAGGTGATGTTCTTTCCTGGCCAGAGTATTTCGCCGCAGCAGCATGTGAGTTTAGGCGAGCATTTTGGTCAAATAGAAGATCATCCGAATTTAAAGAATCCCTTTACAGATCACCCAGGTATTTTTGAGCTGGCCGCCACCCATGGCGGGGTGGCTGATGAATGGCATACGGACATTACCTTTGACCCATCGCCGTCCATTATGTCAGTCCTGCATATGGTGAAGTGTCCAGATGTGGGTGGCGATACGATGTGGTGTAGTCTTGCGCAGGCTTACGATGAACTGTCGGAACCCATGCAAGAAATGTGTGAATCTTTGAGCGCATTACATGACGCCTTACCTCACAACCG
>QIGT01000083.1 GCA_003230835.1 Gammaproteobacteria bacterium | reverse complement strand
ATCTATCCGGTGGGGATGATGCTGCCTCCAGTGAGCCGATTCTTTCTGAACCCGCAACAACGTGAAGATGAAGGCTTACTGAGTAAGATTGCTGGCGCCGACGCTGGACGTGAAGACGTTGGGGTGATGCATGCAAACAACTCTAGCCAAGAGCGCGGTGGCTTTTCCATGTATGTGCCTGAATATTACGCCGGTGAGGAAGTGCCTCTCATCGTCGCCTTACATGGTGGCAGTGGTCATGGTCGTTCTTTTTTATGGACGTGGTTGCGAACTGCAAGGTCTCGCAACATGGTGTTGATCAGCCCTACCTCTCGAGAAGGAACTTGGTCTCTCATGGGGCCAGACATCGACAGTGAAAATCTTCTTAGCATGGTGAACTATGCTAAAGAGCACTGGAACATTGATGCACGCCGGGTGCTGTTAACGGGCATGTCTGATGGCGGGACATTCAGCTATGTCTCTGGCCTTCAGGACAACTCGCCGTTTACGCACTTAGCGCCCAGCTCGGCTTCGTTCCATCCGATGATTGCGGAGATTGCCAGCTCAGAACGACTCCACGATTTGCCCATCTATTTGATGCATGGCGTGTTGGATTGGATGTTTCCCATCGACATTGCGCGTAGCGCAGCGCAAACGCTGAGTGCGGCGGGGGCACGTGTAGAGTATCGGGAAATCGACGACTTATCCCACACCTATCCTCAAGAGGAGAATCCGAAAATCGCAGACTGGCTGATGGCATGAGTTTTACCCATAACACTGCGGTCTATTGATTAAGCATTCGGATGATTAGGCGCCCGAGCTGATACTGAAATTAAGCTCGGCGGCAGTCTTAAACGCGGGTCTTGTGGTGTGCAGTTGAGAATATTCTGCCAATCTTGGTGAGATATCGATGCCATACGCGACAGCCCAAGTGAGCACTGAAACCAACATGATGTCAGCGCCGGTGAACTGATCATCTACCAGGTAGTGGGTTGAAATTAAGGCGTTCGCAGCGACGTTGACTTGTTTGTTGAAGCCTGCGATGGCGGCTTCAATGGCCACTGGTGCGTCACCGTACAAATTGGCTAAGTCGCGATGTTTGCGAATGACGTAAAGTGTGTGCGCGTCCAGCTCCATTTGTATGAATGACAACCATTGATTGTACAACGCGCGCTGCGGCGTATAGGGCTTGGGTATAAGCCCGCTGTCACGACCGTAGGTGTCTGCCAGATAGGTGACTATGGCTGCACTTTCACTGAGTAACAACTCACCATCCACCAATACGGGAATCTTTTCCTTTGGATTTAAAAGCCTAAATGCCTGTGTCTGAGTTTCCCCAGTACGCGAACCAATGAGTTTTGGTTGATAATCTAGGCTGAGTTCGTGGGCCATCCAATGAGGACGTATGGTTCTACTGGTGGCGCCGCCCCAAATCTCAATCATGATCTAGTGTCCTGGCTTTAATTGGCGATTTTTTAGGCGGTTTTCCGGGTCGGCTGTTGTTCGGTTGGATCGAGTGCGGGCTCTAGAATATCTTCAGTAACAGGAACCGCGAAATGATGAAACTGATCGATCGCGTAGTTGACCCTATCTTCTACCACCATTTTGGCAGTGTCCATCTCCTCAAGATGAGTGAGGCGAGGCAGAAGACCTGTGTTGTTGGCGATTTGAATGCTCAATCCTGGCCGTGCATTGAGTTCCAATATTAAAGGTCCCTTGGTTCGGTCGATGACAATGTCACAACCTAGGTAGCCTAGTCGAGTCACTTCATAACATTGCGTTGCAAGATGTAACAGGCTGGACCACCCTGGAATTTGAATTTCAGAAAGCAATTTGCCCGTGTCGGGGTGGTGGGTCACCAGGCGCTCATATTGAATTGCGCGAATGGCTTTACCTGTGGCCAAATCTAAGCCTACACCAATCGCGCCTTGGTGTAGGTTGGCTTTGCCGTCCGAAGCTTTGGTTGCGAGACGCAGCATACCCATCACCGGAAAGCCTTTGAAGACGATAAGACGAATATCCGGTACGCCTTCGAAACTATATTGGGCAAAATATTCATCAACCTTTACTAACTCTTCTAGAAAGGCGACGTCGTTGCGCCCACCCAACGAATGTAATCCGCTTATGGTGTTGGTTAGATGTCTTTTCACGTATTCTAAACCTACGGTCTCGCCGTTGGCTTTTAGATAGCCATTTTCATTTTTCCCTACCACCACAAGAATACCCCTGCCACCACTGCCTTGTGCAGGTTTGGCAACAAATTCATCTAGTTCGCTGATGATATCGTGGACTTTTTCAATTTCATGTTGGGTTCGCACCACTGCGATGAGGTCGGGTACAGCAATACCTGCCTCGGTGGAGATGAGTTTTGTCGTGAGCTTGTTGTCCACCATGGGGTAGTTGCGGCGGTCATTGTAGCGAGCAATGTAGGCGACATTACGGCGGTTCATACCGAGGACGCCGATCGCTTTGAGCTTTAGCGGACCTATCCAGCTCACTTTCTTAATGCCTCGAATCGTTTCA
>QIGT01000330.1 GCA_003230835.1 Gammaproteobacteria bacterium | reverse complement strand
GAGTTTTGCAACATGGCGATCTAACCACCAAGAGAGACTGGAAGAAATCTCGACTGTCAAAATCACAGAACTCGGCCCTGTCGAGTTTGCAGAGCGAGGGCGCGGCGAACCTGTTTTGTTACTACACGGTACCCCTGGCGGATATGATCAAGTACTCGCCGGTCCAAGTCTTTTCGCTGATGAATATCGAGAAATTATTGTATCGCGACCTGGCTACTTGCGTACGCCACTTTCATCAGGAAAGACACCCGAGGAACAAGCAGATCTATTTGCTGAACTTCTCAATATGTTAGGGGTAGAGCGGAATGTGGTTGTTGGTGTGTCAGGTGGAGGTCCAGCGGCCATACAGTACGCGCTTAGACACCCTGATCGAACGAGCGCGTTGATACTGCTGAGTGCTCGAACGAGATCTCACCCTGTGGATGATGATGACGACCCACCTTTTATGACGGATCGCATACGTGAAATATTTGGCACAGACTTTCTGGTCTGGTTGTTGCAGGATCGAATCGCTGAATCATTCGCGACTGCCGCGCCAGAAGAACTCAGCGATGAATCGAAACATGCGCTGAAACAAGTTGTACTGTCTGCCGTACCCGAAGACCTGAGGGTGGATGGAAGAAAAAACGACACCCAAATGCTAACAGATCGACGCATTGATACCTGGCCGTTATCAGATATCTCTGTACCTGTTCTGATCATTTATGGTGCCGATGACAGTGGTGTAAGTCCCCAAGAGTCCGCATATGCTCACGAAAAAATCGCTAATTCTAGATTGATCAAGTTGCAAGGAGGCCATTTCATTGGTGTCACCCATGCGCAGGCCGTCCGAGCAGTTATGCAGACATTTCTCGATGACTTCAAGATCTGAGCGAATTGCGGGGTTTCGTCTACTGGAGTTCACTGAAGCGCGACGAACTGATTCAAGTGAACCTGGTACCAACAAATACCCAGATACCTGCTTCATGTCATGACTGCGGCAGTTGTCCGTGGATGGGCGAAACTACAGCGCTAAAACTTTATAATCAGATCGTGCGACAATCCTTTAGGGACTGACTAGTTAAGGGATGGGACATTTTGCGCTGGATTGTCAGGATCACGGTTGGCGTTTTCACAACTGTTTTGTTTTGTCTTATGCTCGCGATGGCCTATCAGTGGTTCAAGATTAATCAGTTTGAAGAAAACTACCCCTATCCAGGAAAGTTGGTTGATGTCGGCGGATATTCACTGCACCTGAACTGCACTGGTAGAGGAGCACAGACTGTAATCTTGGAGGCGGGATCAGGCATGTGGTCTATGGACTGGTATGTAGTGCAGAAGAACATTTCTCAATTCTCCAAGGTTTGCTCCTACGATCGGGCAGGCCATGGCTGGAGCGATTTTGGTGATGAACCGCGAACCATCAATCACATTGTTGATGAACTCCACACTTTATTGGCTGCGGCTGAAATAGACCATCCGTACGTGATGGTGGGGGCATCATTTGGTGGCAGTATCGTCCAACTATATGAACTAGCCTATCCTGCTGAGGTTTCTGGTCTGGTGTTGGTTGACGCGAGGCCGAAAGGTTTCTCCGAAGAACTTAGAAAGGTCTCTCCGAACGAAGTTTCAGCTCTAACAGAAGGGCGTGCGTTTGTTTCAGGCTTATACGATATTGGTTTGGTAACGGCAATTATAGGGCTGCAGGGACCTTTCGAATTCAAAGAACAACCTCCGCACCTTCATGAAGTTTACGCACACCTTGGGAGATTAACCAAACATACGGCTGCTCACGCGAAAGAACTGGCGGTAGATCCTATTAGCGATCAACAAATGCAGTCTATTGGCTCCCTTATAGACAAGCCACTCGTCGTGATTGTGCATGGTCAGAAGACAATGTTCAAAGATCAACTGGGACTGTCTGATAAGGAGGCGGAGCAGATGGAGCAGACGTGGCTCGATCTACAGAACCAATTGTTGGAACTCTCAACCAATAGTACTCACTTGGTAGCAAAGGAAAGCGGGCACCTAGTCCATCAGGATCAACCAGATATCATAGTTGAGGCGGTTAGAGAGCTAATTCTATCGAATAGCGAATGACCGGCGTGGGCCGTGGCTTTCCCCAAGCAGTCGCATTACTCACGTCCGCTATCGTGGAGTACACTTCGCTATCAATGTTGCCCTTATCTTGGGTGATCGCGGTGGGCTTCGCAGTAGGCTCGCAACACGACATTATTCCGGCTCTGGTAACACTTGCCTTGTGCCTTCATCCACTCTAGTACATCCACGTCCAGCCGCAGGGCGATTGCCTTTTTTCGGGGGGAACTTTCGCTTCCACACTGTCTGAAAACGCTTGGTCAAATTCGGGAATATCGCTGTAGTCGATACCCTCGTCTTTCATTACATCAAATCGTCTTAAGCCGCTTTTGATAGGCTTTTTGCTCACGTGTATTTCCCTTTCTCATTGAAATAATGCGTGTTTTCTTGCTTCTGATCGTAATTTGAACGCGGGAAATTAACACCGTCACAT
>QIGT01000432.1 GCA_003230835.1 Gammaproteobacteria bacterium | reverse complement strand
GTGCCTCTTCGTAGTGAGAGCGGTTAAACACCCCGATCATGCCGCGGCGCGGCATTTCCCGCCAATACCGCCACATATAACTGTGCGCAATTTCATTGGCAGTGGGTGCTTTGAAGCTCGCCACGTGAATACCCTGAGGGTTGACGCCGCTAAGCACATGCTTAATGGTTGAGTCTTTGCCTGCACAATCCATCCCTTGGAATACCAGTAACAGCGCCTGGCTGCCGTCAGCATACAAAACTACCTGGGATTTGCGAATCTGTTGCACTTGTTGTTGGAGAAGTTCGCCTAGGTTGCTGGGTTTCGCAATGCGGGTAGCAAAATCATTCAGGTCACGCCCATTGCTAAGGAAATTGGAGGTCTGGTTAAATGTCATATCAATGCGCCCATGTTTTGTTGTACTTTCAAAATTATTAGGTGGAGCTCATAGACGCGCGCCTCAATGCAGGGGTTAGAGCGCCTGGCGCATTTCCGAACCGACAAGCTGAAAACCGTACTTTTCATAGAACGGCTGATTGTGGGAGGTGTGGTTGACTAGATATAGTCCCACTTCCGTACAGCCACGATCACGAGCGGTAGCAATGGTGTGTTCGACCAATAAACCACCTATGTTTTTTCCTCGCGCGCTGGGGTCAACGATCAATTCTTCCAATTGGCAGTATTCTGCACCGCAGCGCATAGCAAGGTTGAAACTTGATGCTGCCATACCAACGACGGATCCATTGTCGATGGCGACTAGTATCTGTCCCCGCTCTTCGGTAAGGAGTAGTTGAAAGATAGAGTCAGCGTCTGGGTGGGCGCTAATTTCCGGCTCACCTAGTCTGGCAAGCAATGCAATACAGGAGTCTTGATCGCTAGGCTGCGCGCTTCGAATAATCACCGACATCCTAGGCTTCTACTCTAACCCGCGTTTTTTCTAGGGGTCTGACTTTCACCGGTAATTGGACATAACCCTTAATGAAGTTTGACAGCGCGCGTTCTGGCTCACCAACAACTTCAATCATATGAAAACGTTGTTGTATCTCTTCCCACAATATACGTAGTTGCATTTCTGCTAGTCGGTTACCCATGCATCGATGTAGCCCAAAACCAAAGGACACATGCGCGCGTGCATTTGGTCTATCTACGATCAGTTTATTTGCGTCCGTGAAAACACGTTCGTCGCGATTGCCTGACACGTACCACATAACGACCTTGTCACCCTTTCGAATGCGTTTGCCATGAAACTCGACGTCTTCAAGCGCAGTTCTGCGCATATGCGTTAAGGGCGTTTGCCACCGAATAATTTCAGCAACCATGTTAGGAATTAATTCGGGTGATGTACGTAGCTTGTCGTATTGATCCGGGAATTGATTTAGCGCCCATACGCCACCGGATATGGAGTTTCGCGTTGTGTCATTGCCACCGATAATAAGCAGCAGGACGTTTCCAAGTAGTTCGGTTGGTGGCATGTGGCATGTGGCTGGGTTCTGCGCCAACATGGTGATCAAGTCGAAGCCTTGATGTTTGGGATTGGTGCGCTGTGCAAACAAATCACTGAATACGCGTAGGCAGTCTTGTAGTTCGCTGCGTACTTGGTCCCAAGAGTCGACTAAGCTTGTGTTTGGTCCCAGTGTGGCGATGTCAGACCAGTATGTTAGCTTGTGGCGTTGTTCGAATGGGAAGTCGAACAGGGTGGCTAGCATTTGCGTAGTCAGTTCGATGGACACTCGCTCAACCCAGTTGAATTCTTCATTGACGGGAAGACTTTCCAAAATGTGGATGACACGGTCACGGATCAGCGACTCCATTTCTCCTAAGTTGCGGGGTCCAACAACTGGGGCAACCACTTTTCGCTGTTGATCGTGCTTAGGTGGGTCCATCGCGATAAAGCTCGTCGAATTACCGTCGACGGCTGAATCTAAGATGGTGATGTTCTTTTCCGACGAAAAACGCGCGTGATCGGTGTCGATTTCCTTGATGTGCTGGTGCCGTGTGATTGACCAATAGGGTCCATAGCGACTATCTGAGTGGTAGTGGACCGGGTCTTCGCGCCGCAAGCGTTCAAAGAACGCCCATTGGGCATCTGCCTTGAACAGATGCCAATTGGATACATCTAATTCATCGATGTTCGAATTTTCCGCAAATTCGCGGGCTTGTTCAGGGTCAATCGATCGGTAGTCAATCATGTGTAGACGCTTTAATGTGGATTCTATGATTGAGTGTATGTCTGAGTATCATCATCAGCAATGCCTTTTCTAGCGAGAAATGAGAGAATACTCGGCTGAGTACTTTCCAATTGTTCGAGGCAGAGGATTTTTGAATGAGCCATTTTGATGTTGTGATTGTAGGCGCCGGGTTGTCTGGTATCGGCGCTGCCTATCATTTGAGCGCCAACTGCCCAACCAAAAGTTATGCCATCTTAGAAGGCAGAAGTGCCATTGGTGGCACCTGGGACTTGTTTCGTTACCCAGGTATTCGTTCAGACAGCGATATGCATACCCTTGGATTCAATTTCAAACCTTGGACTGAAGC
>QIGT01000342.1 GCA_003230835.1 Gammaproteobacteria bacterium | reverse complement strand
TAGACACCGAAGCGCTGCAGCGCGGCACTTCAGTATATTTTCCTGAACGTGTTATTCCTATGCTACCCGAGGCGATATCTAACGAACTATGTTCGTTGAAGCCGCGCACGCCCAGGCTCACCTTAGTTTGTGATATGCACATTGGCAGCAACGGGCAAGTGATACGCCATGAGTTCTACGAAGCGGTCATCTATTCCCACGCCCGCCTAACCTACACCCAGGTGCAGAAGTTTTTAGACGGTAAAAAGCTGGCCGGTGTTAATGAGAGCGGTGGGGTTTCTCGTTCCGCTATAGAGGAATCTATATCTGCGTTGGCGCAAATTTATCAAGTGTTACGCAAGGCTCGTGAAAAAAGAGGGGCGTTAGACTTTGCAACCCGCGAGGCAACCCTAGTTCTACGACAAGGCAGTGTGCACAATATACAGCCAGTGCAACGTCAGGATGCCCATCAACTTATCGAAGAAGCCATGATCGCAGCAAATGTGTGCGCTGCACTGTTTCTCGAAGAGCATGATCAAGGTGCGTTATATCGAGTGCATGAGCCTCCAGATCCGGCCAAGCTTGAAGATCTTCGTCAAGCATTGTCCTATGCAGGGGTTCGTCTTGCGCCTGGTGTGGCAGAGCCTGCTGCACTGCAAGCGGCATTGTCTCAGCTGCCGGACCACGCCAATCATTGGTTGTATGCACAACTTGCCCTGCGCTCACTTAAGCAGGCCGTGTACACCCCCAACAATCAAGGTCATTTTGGCTTAGCACTGCAGCGCTACATGCATTTCACCTCTCCGATCAGACGCTATCCAGATCTAGTCGTGCATCGCGCTGTCAAAGGGGTTTTGCGTAAACAAGCCAGTGATGGCAAAAAAGTAAACCTTCCATCCGCAGATGATCTGCAAGTGCTGGGCGAGCAATGTTCTAGCAACGAACGTCGAGCGGAGAGTGCAGGTTGGTTGGTAGACGCTTGGCTTAAGTGCGACTACTTGCAAGACCAAATGGGACAAACACTACAGGGGACTATCGCCGCGGTGACAGAGTTTGGTCTATTTGTAGAACTTGAAGGCTATTTCATCCAAGGGTTACTGCACATATCCAACCTCGGTTCCGACTACTATCAGTTCCACCAGCGCGCGTTAGCATTGGTGGGAGAACGTAGTGGCCGACGCTTTTCAATGGGCGATACGCTTTCCGTCATCATTCAGGAAATCGATGCGCCCCAAGGAAAAATAGACCTCCTGCTGGCAGGCAATAGCGGCGGAACTGCGCGAGGGCGCAAGGCAAAGAAAAAGGGTCGTGGTCGTAAATGAGTGATGTCTTTGGCATCCAAGCGGTACGCGCCGTACTGCGCGAGTCTAGCGACCGAGCGCGCTGCTTATATCTTCTACGCGGCCGCCGAGATGCGCGTATCAATGAGCTTATCGATCTAGCGAAGAGCGCCGGGGTGCGTCATCAGGCGGTGGATAACATTTGGTTTCGTCGCAGGGTGCAAGCTGCAGCCCATCAAGGTGTGATCCTAGAGTGTCATGAAATCGCCCTCACTGGAGAAGCCGAGTTTTATCAAAATTGGGATACCCTACCCACGGCGCCACTCATCTTACTGTTAGATGGGCTCACGGACCCGCGTAACTTAGGCGCTTGTTTGCGTACCGCGAATGCAGCAGGGGTAGATGCGGTACTGTTGCCGAAACGCAAGAGTGCGCCATTGAGTGCGGTGGCCTTGAAAACAGCTCAAGGTGGTGCCGAAGGATTACAGATTGTTGAAATTACCAATGTCGCGCGCGCTTTGAAACAATTACAGCAACGCACGATGTGGGTAATTGGCGCAGACGGTGATGCAGACACGTCCTACCTAGACATGGATGCGAAGAGCGGTACGGTATTGGTGATGGGCAGTGAAGGGAAAGGGTTGCGACGTTTGACGAAGGAAAACTGCGATCAACTGGTGCAAATTCCTATGCGTGGGCATGTTTCAAGCCTTAACGTCTCTGTGGCAACTGGCGTATTGTTATTTGAGGTATGCCGACAACGCGATTAAAATCGCTCCCGACTAGGCAACTAAGGTGGTGTAGCCATGACCAGCAACGACCCCTACATTCTGATCACTGCGGATACCCATGCCGGGGGTAGCCATGCTCAATACCGCGAATATCTTGATACTGAACTCAAACAAGCATTTGACGATTGGCGAGGAGGCTACAAAAACCCATCACAAGAGCACTATGGGTCGAAGAAATTGCGCAATTGGGATTTTGATATTCGCAGCAATGATCAAAACGGCCAAGGTGTTGTCGGCGAGGTGATCTTTCCAAATACAGTGCCGCCATTTTATCGTAAGAGCATCGTCACCGCGCATCCGCCCAAGCCTGAAGAGTTTGAGAAATGCCTTGCTGGCATACGTGCACATAATCGTTGGCTTGCTGATTTTCGCAAGATCCATTGCGCCGCGCTGGTGTTGGTCTAATTTTACCTAACGATCTCGACGAAGCGATCAAAGATATAGAGTTCATTGCCAAGGCTGGTTTACGCGGTGGTGTTTTGCTGCCGTTGGTACCGCCAGATTGTAGTTGGTTAAAACCTTTGTATGATCCGGCCTGGGAGCGTGTGTTTGCCGCCATACAAGATCACGATTTGGTCATGAATCAGCATTCGGGTCAGGGCTCGCCAGATTACGGCAGCGGTCCTGTTGCTGAAGCGTTGTGGATCACAGAAGTCATCTACTATTGCCAAGCTGGTTTTCGCCACTTGTTAATGAGTGGTGCATTCGAAAAATTCCCAAAATTGAAATATATACTGACCGAATCGGGCTGTGCGTGGGTGCCAGTGTTGTTGCAGCAAATGGATCGTATCCACATGGGCTTCAAACAAGGCGCCATCGGCGAAATGAACTACAAAGACATGCAGTGGGTGTTAAAAGATAAGCCCAGTGAATATGCAGCCCGCAATATTTGGTATGGCGCCAGTTTCCCTAGCCTGGCTGACCTTGCAGGCATTGATGAAATCGGTGAAGACCGAGTGTTGTGGGGTAACGACTACCCTCACTACGAAGGCACTTTCCCGTATAACCTGGAGTCGTTACGGCTCACCTTTGCTGATGTGTCTGAGACGCGGCGGCGCAAGCTGTTGGGTGAAAATGCGGCGCATCTATATCAATTCGACTTGCAGGCGCTGCGTCCGCTGGCTGATAAGTTTGGTCCCACACCCGAACAAGTGAGCACACCATTAG
>QIGT01000161.1 GCA_003230835.1 Gammaproteobacteria bacterium | reverse complement strand
CGTCTGGCAGCACCAAGGTACCCGTTTGTACTGCGTTAGGTTTGGGTGCTGGATTTGGCGTTGTAGAATCAGGCGGTTCGGGAGGTGTGGGCGCGGGCGGAAGTGGAGGGGCTCCAGGTACTAAATTGCAGGCATTGAGTATCAAAGTTGATAAAATCAAAACCAACGATAATTGGGTAAACTGCCTGTACATAGGCAAGTAGTATAAATTAAATGGGAGACGTGATGGGTGGTTCTGTAACTCAGCAACTAGATGGCATTGATCAACAAAGGGTTACTACTTGGTTCATCGACAATGTGCCGGGTGCTAAGGGGCCATTGGATTTCTCCCTTATTGCTGGTGGCCATTCAAATCTGACCTTTCGTGTGCGAGACGCAGCAGGGCGAGATTATGTGCTAAGGCGTCCTCCTCTAGGACACGTTTTAGAAAGCGCACATGACATGGCTCGGGAATATAGAATTGTCTCGGCGTTGGCAAGGTCCTCTGTGCCTTTAGCCAACACCCTTGGTTTGTGTACCGACACCTCGATCAATGACGCGCCGTTTTATATTATGGATTACGTCTCAGGTCCCGTGTTGCATGAGGCAGAAGCCTCGCTACTGGTCTCGCAAACAGACCGCTACGATTTGGGTTTGCATGTCATAGATGTGCTTGCACAACTTCACCAGCTAAATCCTGATGATGTCGGTCTTGGCCAACTGGGTCGCAAGGAAGCCTATCTGGCGCGTCAGTTGAAACGTTGGACCAAGCAGTGGGCGGCCACGAAGACCCACGAAATTCCAGCGATGGAAGAAACCACCAGGCTATTGGAGGCTCAAATGCCTGAACAAGTCGGCGCTGTCATTGTGCATGGTGATTATCGACTAGGGAACATGATCATCGATGGCGGATCGATCAAAGCGCTGCTGGATTGGGAGCTGTGCACGCTTGGCGATGCACTTGCCGATGTTGGCTATCTACTTAATTCCTGGATCATGCCGGGCGAAGAGGATGAAGACACAACCGCAACTTCAGTGGGTGGTTTTCCTGAGCGGCAGACTCTTATTGAGCGGTATAGCAAAGCCACGGGTCGTGACCTGAGTGGTATTAACTATTATCGCGCTTTTTCTCACTGGCGCTTGGCCGCTATTGGACAGGGTGTGTACAAACGCTATTTAACCGGCGCGATGGGTGAGAACCCAGATATAGATTTGGACGCATATAAGGAAAGTGTTTTCACCAGAGCGCAGGCTGCACTGGCGCTGTTGGTTGCTTCATAGCTTCTTTGAGCCCAGCAATTGCCCGTTCACCCTCACGCTAATCGGTTGGCGGTGATTAGCGCCGCTAACTTCAACGACCGAACAAGGGGAAGTGATCATTTGAGCTAAGATGGCGTCGGTTGGCTTGTCCAATTCATAGTGCAATACGATCTCGTTGTCTTTTTGGTCGGCACCCAGTAGGCGCAACTTGTACCCCGGGGTTGGCTTGGCGCCGGTAAAAACAGCTACTAGTAAAGGGGTAGGAGAATCGGTTTCAATTGTAGGCTGCTTTATCGGTTCTAATAAATTCGCCCCTCTGATTTTTGCCAAGTCCTGTACCGAAACAATCTCTGCGCCTATGTCCAAGTTATGGCACTGGGCATGGTTCATCACTTCGCGCACTTCTATTTGACTCTGGCAGGCGAAGCCAAACAAAGGCAGACAAATGAAAAAGACAGTTCTTATAGCCCTGGCCTGCGTGCGGGTGACGGCAAAGGTTGCGGTTTTTGAATAACAATACCGCCATCGAGGGTACTGTTGCTGCGAGAGTTACCCAGGATACTGGTACCCGTTAATGTCACACGATGAACTGACTCGAAATCTATATTGTCCAGGTCGCCATTGATCGGCAGAATCGTCTGTCCATTTAAAGTTGGATACGCGCCACAAGACTCTCCCGAGTCGCAAAGTACAGAATCGTCATCTGCATCAGTACCTGCAAAAATTCTATACTGCCCAACCGGAATGTTGGGAATGCTGTAAGGATACTCACCATCAATGGCCAAGACCAATGTGGGTGGCAGGGTTGTTACATTGTCTTCGGCAACGACGATAACGTACATAAGACCCGCGTTAGCGGTTAGATTGAGGTTAGATACCTGCATGATCACGGTTACGTTGACAGGATTTGTGTCCGAGGCGATGTGTACGTTTCCTTGATACGCTCCATCACTCAAATTATTTCGAGATACCGAGATTTGATACTCACCTAGCCCGTCAGCGCTACCTGGGCTGGTCACGGTAATCCAAGCGTCGCTGGGTGTAATGACGCCAATCGTTATGTCACCGGTTCCGACATTACGCAAGCTGAATGATTGATCATTAACGAATGCACCAAAATTAAGTGTGCGTGGCGCTATGCTGAGCACAGGGCCAGGATCACTGCCCTGACCGTTAGCCAGTTGCTGCGCTTGTAAAACTGCTTTGTGTGCGTTGACGAGACCGTAACCAAACTGATCGTCTCGTCCTGGGATACCGAGGTCATCTGTAAGATCACCTGCCATCA
>QIGT01000412.1 GCA_003230835.1 Gammaproteobacteria bacterium | reverse complement strand
TACTCAGAGTATTTAACCACCTCGGATCCCCCGGGGCCCACTTCAATCGGAAACTTCAAACTACTAGGTAAGCTATTGCGCAGTAATCTAGAAAAACGCTCAGAAATTATCTCCAGTGTGGGTAACCTACCGTGAACTGTTCGGTCCTGATTTGAAAAGTCGTACAGCGAAACTCCTTGCGCATCCTCTTTGCCAGGCTCAACCGCTCCGTCATCAACACCTGCGAGTAGTGCGTCAATTTCTTCCTGGGTAAGAACATCTTTACCTGCGGGTTGCGTAGCACTCATGTGCAGCTCACCTATTGCAACACAAAGTTAGTAATCAGAGCTGACTCGATACCTTCTTGTATGCCATAGGTCGCGAGAATGCGATTTACTAGATCAACAATGCCTTGTCGCACTGATTCTTTGCCTTCTTGGGTTTGTAGTTCTAAGAAATTTTGTTCCGTTAGATAACCGACAATTTCACTACGGATCAACGGCATGTGCAGTATTACGGCCTCTATGGCTGCTTCGTTACGAGCCATGATGGTGAACTCTGCCTGTAGGTAGCGTGGTTTCGCCCCAGTTAAATAGTTGATGACATATGCTGGGCGCATGTTGTGGTATAGAGCAGTTGCGGGTTTGTTGGCGCTCGCCTGTTCTGTATCGCTAGGCATCTCTTCTTCAGCGCCACCTAAAAAAAACATAGTCCCACCTACACTGGCACCTATGGCAACAATCAGTGCAACCGCAAATATGATGATGTTCTTACTGCCGCCCTTACTGGCTTCCTGCTCCTGCTCTTGGTCTTCAGCCATGTCAAAATCCTGTTTACGTTGAAGCAAAAAGTCGCCGTATTAGTGGCGTTCTTAATGAGTCTAGTAAGGATTTTGAAAAATGGCGTTCAAGCCACCATTTTATTGACGCCAATACCTATATGTAGAGATCAAATCGACCATCTACTACACCTTGGGCAGTATGGTGCGAATGGTCGCCTTGAGAGGAAGAGTCGTCGTCTGAGACTTTGTTCAAAGCCTTTTGCTGTGATTCAGCGTTGCGTTTGTCAGCAGTATTGCCCTTAGAGGCATCTTCTTGGCTAACATCTAGGTCACCGACATCTACGCCCATATCTTGCAAACTCTGTCGGATCCTAGGTACAAGCATATCCAGGAGCTCTTTGGTTAGGGGTTCTCGCGCAACGATAACCACATTAAGATCGCCTCTTTCTTGACTAAACGCGATGTCAATAACGCCGAGTTCGCGTGGATGGAGTTGTAAGGTAAGACGAGTTTGATTCATCACTCGGTTAGCCATTACCCGCATGAACTGGTCGTGCACCTGACTATCAAGAGACCCTTTGACCACTGTTTCAGCAACTGCCCCAGCAACGGACAACTTCAGGCTTTCTCCATTGCTTCGGCTCAATTCGCTGACAGAAGTATCGACACGTGCGGGAATCAGGGCAGATATTTCCGCTTGCTCACTCAAAGGGCTCCTCAGCAAGCCATCGCCGACATTGCTTGGGGTGGCTGGATGAGTAGCAATATTCGTAGAGGATAGAAACCGCATTCGTTCTCGAGCCAGGGTCCTAAAGATAGAATCTCGCGAGGACAACTCTAGGTCACCATTCATCCAAGAAGCTATGCCTGTACTCTCTCCGTGCTGAGTGTTTTTCATCACGTTAGTCTCAAGGGTTGTGGATGGCACCTTCACCACAGTCTGCTGCTCTGTTAAATCGCTTTTAGTTGTAACAATACCCAACCGCCCATCACTGAAAGTCTGAGCAGAATTAGCATCTATGGGTAAAGACGCACCTTGCGTTACTGCTGTACGAACCGGCAAACTTAAACCAGGTAGATGAGATGTGACGTTGTCTTTAGCACTCTGCCCAATACTGTGGTCACTGAGCTGGGCTTTAGTATTTAGCTGAGGATTTGCCAGAGGTTTCGCAGCGGTGTGTTGTGACACTGAATCCTTCACTTTGCTCTGGGATAGAACAAGTTGCGGTGTTACTGGTGTCGTTTCTAACGGGTTCTGAGATGCACTGGGTTGCACTGGTGGCGCAACCCCCTTTCTATCTGTCGTCATTGGCGTGGCAATTTCTTTAGCAACGTACTCTAAAGGCGTACTGCCTTTCGACGCATTTGACATTAATACAACAGGATCTACATCACCTTTATGAGAAGTATTGTGCTCCACGATTGTAGGCTCGTCACTAGACACCGAGTTGTTTGGTTGACTGGCCATTTCTTGAATCTTGCCTGGTTGCAATTTGGCCGCCACTTCTACTGCCAATTGAACGGCTTCGACTGAAGGTAAATCGACATCCTCTGCATTAGACGTTATCTGTTGGATCGGTCGCGCCGCCTGCTTTACTACCAATGCGCCGATAGGCTGTCGCGAAAGTACATCCAGTTTAGTATCAGTATCAGTGTCTCCGGCAAGCGGGAGCATCGCACTAGGCGGCAGTGTATTGCCCGCGGACGGCATTTGTTTGCCGCCCTCATCTCCGCCCATTAAGATACTGTGAATTTCTGGGTTCTGCAGATC
>QIGT01000312.1 GCA_003230835.1 Gammaproteobacteria bacterium | reverse complement strand
TACATTGTTTTTTTGCCGGCGAGTTTTTTAGGGAGGGCAGCACGTATTTTCTCTTCGAACCACTGGACCTGCTCGCCAAACTGGCGGCCCTCGTACCCAAGACTCAATGCATCAAACGCTCGCACAGACACGTGCAAGGCAAACACCTCGACAATCGTAGTACTCTACATCACCAGTGCCGCTAGGGACGCTGAATACCCGTATGCACATTCATCAGCAATAGGCGCCCCAACAAACCACCTGCAGACCCATCACGGCATGGTGCCTTCCACCAAGGGTAGTCTATGTAACCCATGCTTGATTCCGGCCATCGACCTCAAAGAAGGCAGGTGTGTGCTGCTGGGTTTGGATGCTTGGGACGACATGATGAACGGGCTAAATATCGGAGCAACCCTCACTACTGTCAGGTCTGCAGCGTTCACCAGCGAACCGGTGGGCATTACCCACAGCAGCAACAGGTAGATTTGTAGCGCTCTCAAATTATTGAGCCACTTCCCTAGTCCGGATAGGACTTGCTCGTGACAGAATGTACCTAGACCGTCGTTGAGTTTCCAGGGTTTCCCATCAGAACATCGTGGGCGCATTTTAGTGGCTCGGTCGACGCGCCCTTACAACAGCTTGACAGTACATGGCAGCTGCTTAGCTCTTCAATAAATGCGACGGCACCTTAATACCAGTCTCCCGGGAAATGCGCTCTACCTCGTCGGGATCTGTCCACTTAGCAGGATGAACCGTCACATCGATAGTGGCACCGGGAAAAGTTTTTGGCAGTGTGACTTCAACCCATCGATAGAACATTAACCATTCTGTTTCATCAAAAGGATGATTGCCGTCTTGCTGGAAATGCACCACAAACGTGTCTGGAGGGGAGGCGTTTCGCATGATGACCATGGTTAAACTATGATGTTGATGCAGCGGCAGCTCACCGTCTCGATACCATCCCCACAACTTTAGATCGTCAGGATGATCGGGGTGATTCAAAGGAGTCGTACCTCGACGATATGGAAAACCGTGTTCCCGGGCAATGTGGTTGAGCCGCGCGAACAGTTCCGCTTCGGGTATGGGTTCGTCAAGGATAACTCGCACTCTGGCGGAAGGAATTGGATATCCAAAGGCGAAAAATTCGCAGCCGGGCAACAACAGCACAGCCATCAATAGTATTGCGGTGCTTTTGCTCATGCACAACCGCCAAGCCATTACGGGCCGTCTGTACACTGGCCGCTACCTAGCGCTAATCGGCGTTGTATCCATCTGTCGATCCTAACAAAAGTGGCAAGCCCTACAAGTTCATTATTAGAGCTTGTCATGAACCACCAAGAAGTTGCCAGCGCTATCCAATTAACCAGTTCATTAGATTTCCCACGCCAATTCACATTTAGCGACTTTTGTTCTGGGTTTCCCCAGGAAACCATTCGCCGAAATTTTGGTAATCGGGTATTGGAAGAAGTGCTAGTGGAAATTGGGCGCTACTCGACTGAGCACGCCTGAGCTAATACTAAAGAACGCTTATCAAACTTTATTGAAACGTTCTCGCCCTTTATAAGTGGCGTGCAAAGTATGGTGGCATGGATGCGTCGTTGAGGGAAAGTGGTAAAGCCATCTCATCACCACAGCAGCTACAATGCTTATCTGCAAGGTCGTGATGGATGTTCACACGGGGTAGATTGCGGGTAGAGGTTTGCGTTTAGGCCGGCGTTTTGTATGGGCGGTGACGATCACCGTATCGACACCGCTCGTTTTGGCTTCGGCGTCAACTCCATATTCGACTCCAACAAATCAGCTATGGTCAGACACCTGGACAACGCATTCTAGACGTAAATCCCAGATCGCATACGCTTAATCGTATGCGAGAGACAGAAGTTCCAGCATATCACCCACTTGTAAGGTCCAAAACCAAGCAGCGCCTGCCAATACACAGAGACAGAAACCAAAGGCTATTTTTTCTTGTCGAGTTTTACCCATTGCTGTTTTCGTTCCTTTAACCGGACTAAGAGAAACCAATCCAACGACCGCAAGCCGCCACTGTGAACCAAATCACTATAGATGAGATGGCAGTGAGTTTTAGTACCCATGGATTAAGTGTGCTGTGATCCAATTTCAACAGTGGGCTGCGGACAAAATAGAAGAACAATATACCAATGGCCAGCGCGGCCATTTTCGCCCAAAACATTTCGTTGTGGTACAACTTCATGGCGACCGCAGAGGCCATGAACACGCCACTAACAGCCATCGCAGCCAGTGCCCAGCCAAACCATTTGCGGGTACCGTTAATGATGGTTTCACTGGGAATATCCTTCATGACAAGCCCTAGTAAACGCAGATCGCTCACCAGTACCATACCCCCCAACAGAGCCATAGCGGTTAAATGAAACATCTGTACGACTGCAAACACACCGCCGTACGCTTTGGATATCTCTGCGAGAAGAGACGCATCTAACCATTCAAATAAAGGTAACACCCAAGCCCCCGCTACGGCACTGCCGCTAGTTCATCTACACAACCTGCCGCCCAATACATGAATTGCGGAATTTC
>QIGT01000248.1 GCA_003230835.1 Gammaproteobacteria bacterium | reverse complement strand
CGCAAGAGTCAAAAGCTATAAAAGCACCGTGCGTTCCACGGGCTTGCACTGAAAGTGCATAGTTTTGAACTAGCGCATTGGGACAATAAATTGACTTTATGAAAGCATCATGCAATATATGCTTACATTTTTATCATTAGGGGATAATATGTTGCTTGATTTCCATGTAAAAAATTTCCATTCACTGCGGGATGAACAGACGCTAAGTCTCGTCGCCACCAAGGATGAGGCATATAAAGACATCAACACAATGGCATCGGGAATCAGGGCGGCGCCTTCGCTACTACATAGTGTTGTTATCTACGGCCCCAATGCTAGCGGCAAGTCCAATCTCATCAAGGCACTACAATATATGCGTGGGGTGGTCGCAGAGTCGGCGTCTATGATACAGCCTGGTCAGTCATTCAGCGTGCAACCGTTTCGATTGGATACCAAGTCAAGTGGTCAGCCAACCGAGTTCGAGATCACCTTCATTATCGATGACGTTCGCTACCAGTATGGCTTTGCATTAACTTCTAAACGTATCACCAACGAGCACTTACTGGTCTATAAGACATTCAAGCCTCAGATGTGGTTTGAACGAACCTATAGCCCTGACACAGATAAAGATTGCTACGAGTTCGGCCCAAGCTTTAAAGGGCAAAAGAGCCTTTGGGAAACTGCTACCCGACCTAATGCGCTATTTCTGTCGATGGCAGTGCAACTTAATAGCGAACAATTACAGCCTGTCTTCGATTGGTTCATCAATCACTTGGTTATCTTCAACGATATTACCCCTTTAAACCGAGACATTTCCATGCAAATGCTACAACGTCCAGACGGGAAGAAGGCAATCTGTGATTTTCTGTCCTCAGCGGATATAAGCATTGCCGATATCGACCTCGTTTCCCGGAAGGTTTCTGGGCAGAAATTTCATTTTGATTTGGCTGCAGGCAAAACAAAGGTAAGCAATGAAGAGATGGAAGAGAACGAGCTTAGATTCCACCACACAACTGACAATGGCAAAGCTGTCTTCGGTCTAGCGGATGAGTCCAATGGGACTCGTAACCTGCTGTTCCTTGCTGGTCCGGTACTCGAAATTTTGGATAAGGGGTTAACTCTGATTGTCGATGAACTCGACACCAGTCTGCATCCTTTGCTTGTTCGTCGTTTAGTGCGGCTATTCCACAATTCAACACTCAATCCTAATGGTGCCCAGCTGATTTTTACGACTCACGATACATCCTTACTCGATTCCGATATTTTCCGTCGCGATCAGATTTGGTTTGTCGAAAAGGATAGCGATCAGATATCCAAGCTTTATGCGTTGATTGAGTTTAGTCCACGCAAGAACGAAGCACTGGAACGTGGTTACTTGATGGGCCGGTATGGTGCTTTGCCATTCTTCGAACAGCGAGATGGTCAAACTGATGGGGCGTGATAACCAGCCTAAAGACCGTCAACGCAGGAAACTTGAACGTAAGGAAAACCAGCGAGATAGTTACGATCGAATTTTGATTGTTTCTGAAGGTAGTAAGACCGAGCCTTTGTACTTCAAGGAAATCCGGAACGCTTATCGGTTGCACACCGCCAACGTAGAAGTGCAGCCAAGCGGGTGGGGCACAGATCCGAAGCAAGTCGTCGAGTATGCCTGTCAACTATTCAAGAGCGGCGATACTCATAGGAGTATTCGCCCAAAGGCCTTTGAACAGGTCTATGCAGTGTTTGATCGGGACGATCATGACAGCTACTTCGAGGCACTTGATCTCGCCAATTCGATTAACGGCACACTACTTAACGATGCTAAGCAGAAGGTTAAGTTTCGTGCCATTGCATCGATCCCTTGCTTTGAGTTATGGCTCCTGTTGCACTTCGAGGATAGCAACCGCTCCATTCACCGCGATGAAGTAATACGCCTCCTCAAACGATACGTTCCTGGCTATCGTAAAGGAGAAGGCCACAACTTTAAGAAGACTCGAAGTGGGCTTGAAATCGCTTGCCTGCGCGCTCAGCATCTGTGCGAGCGTAACAATGCATACGATGGTACTGTTCCATATACTGACGTCCATGATCTCGTCACGTTGCTAATCAAATTACGCGGATAGAAAAAAGGTCAGGTCTTGATTCGCGGATTATGTTCGGTGAATTCACCTTCTCCAGGAAGAATTCGTTTCGACATCGCTAGCAAAACCTTAAATGAGAGCAATCACCCGTTTATCAATGACAGAAAATCGGCTTCTGACAACACGGGAACATCAAGCTGCTGTGCCTTGTCCAGTTTGGAACCGGGGTTTTCCCCTACAATAACAGCTGTTGTTTTTGCCGAAACGCTGGCGGAAACCCTTGCCCCCAAGGCTTCCAGTTTCTGTTTTGCTTCAGTACGGCTGAAACTCGAAAGCGTCCCTGTCATAACATAGGTATTACCATGTAGCCTTTTATTTTCGGTGTCGGGTTCCACATCTGCCCAGACAATTCCTGCATCAAGCAAATGCGCGATGATCTCTCTGTTGTGGGGCTGCGCGAAGAAGGTCACCACATGTTTTGCAACCACCGGCCCCACCTCTGGTG
>QIGT01000239.1 GCA_003230835.1 Gammaproteobacteria bacterium | reverse complement strand
ATGCCTGCAAGATGGCTTTTACTGGCAATCGAGTGAAAGCCGAGGAAGCTTTACGCATGGGTTTGCTTTCTGAGGTAGTCAGTGAAGAAAGCTTACTTGATCGTTGTTTGGAGTTGGCTCAAGACATTGCAGCCAATCCTCCGCATGCGGTACGTTTGACCAAACAGCTTTTGCGTGCCAGCCAAAACTCATCTCTGCATGAATTGCTCGATCAATCTGCAGCCTTTCAGGCTATTTGCCATGCGGAGCCTGATCATGCCGAGGCAGTCGCTGCATTCTTTGACAAACGCCCGGGCAAGTATCGGGCTGAATAGATTTACCTTTCAATAAACGTGTTATGAGGAACGCCATGAATAAACTTATTGCTGCCATTGCATTGGTTGTATTGACTGCCACAGCAGTTACAACACCTGCGTGGTCCAAACCGTTACCCAATGTAAAGCCAGAACGGGAGGGCTTTTCATCCCAGCGCCTTAGCCGCATTACAGACATGACGCAACGCTATGTCGATGAAGGTAAATTTGCCGGTGTGATCACCATGGTTTCGCGGCGCGGCAAAATCGTTCACTTCGAATCTGTCGGTCACAAAGGTGCTGACGATATGCGTCCCTTAGAAAAGGACGATCTGTTTCGAATTTATTCCATGACCAAGCCGATAACCGCCGTCGCCATCATGCAACAGTATGAACAAGGTAAGTTTCAACTCACCGACCCTGTTTCAAAGTATGTACCCGAACTCAAAGAGCTGATGGTCATGAATGCAGACGCAGAGTTAGTGCCTGTGGAAAGTGAAATGACCATGCAACAGTTGCTTACACACACGGCAGGTTTCTCCTATGGGTTCAATCCAAAAGGTGATCCGGTGGACAAGTTGTATGCTGAGGCAAAGATATGGGAGTCAAAAGACCTGGATGATTTTGTGCAAAAACTTGGCAAGCTGCCACTCAAGTTTCAGCCGGGTACTCAGTGGCACTATTCTGTAGCTGTTGATGTAATGGGGCTAATCGTTCAACGTCTCAGTGGACAGCCATTTGATGAGTACTTACAGGAACACATATTTGAACCGTTAGATATGGCGGATACCTTCTTCGAAGTGCCTGCAGATAAGTTAGAGCGTTTCTTGCCTAATCACTATGTTGATCCGAAGAGTGGAAAACTGACCACGATGACAAACGGAGAGTTCGCTCTGGCCCGCTTCACAGATGTCACGCTGTTTTCTGGCGGCGGCGGATTGGTGTCTAGCGCCATGGATTACATGCGTTTCGCAGAAGCCCTGCGTAACGGCGGCATTTTGCACCAAAACAGAATTTTAGGTCCTAAAACAGTGGCATACATGGCGTCTAACCATCTCCCGGCAAGTATTGTTAGTGGAGGTAGTGGAGAACAACCTTCGCTCGGCCGGCCGCTACGTGGCTTTGGTTTTGGTCTCGGATTTGGTCTGGTTACTGATCCCGTCGCTGCGGGTGTTATGGGCAGTGCCGGTGAGTTTAATTGGGGTGGTGCGGCGGGTACCGTATTTTGGATTGACCCGGTCGAAGAGGTGGTCGTGGTGGGGATGATTCAGCTTATGAGGTCTCCACATCCTTTTAGACCTGATTTAAGAGTGGCTACATATCAATCACTTACCGAACTTTTAGAATAAAATTCTATGCAGTGTGCTGGGGTTTCCCAGCACACTTTGAACCCTGTCTTGCTCTTTGTCCTTCGCCCGTCACCCATCGCCAGAGGGTAAAGTAGGTTTCAGCGTGATCCTTGGCCGTCATCGATCTTGATATACGTTCCGGTCACCGCGGCGGATACTGGAGAGACAAAATACAATAGTGTGCTGTCCATTTCGGCAGGGTCGCAGATACGCTTGCGTGGGAAATGCTGAGCAAAGTCGCCCATCCTTTCCACCATGCCGTCCATCATCTCCGAAGAAAAAGCACCCGGTGCAATCGCATTCACGTTGATGTTATAACGAGCCCACTCCACCGCCAGTACCTCAGTCATGCGCACGATGGCGGATTTGGTGATCGAATAAAGAGCGGCACCATTGCCTGAGTAGTTAAACCCACCCACCGAAGAAATGTTGACCATGCGTCCGGGTAGTTTGGCAGCAATGAGTCTTCGTGCAATCTCGCAAGATAGGACATAGGGGCCGCGAAGATTGGTATCGAATACGTCATCTATGAGTTGCAGAGACATTTTGTGTGCGCGCTGAGCGTCAGGAATTCCAGCGTTGTTTACTAAAATTGTAATGGTACCAAGTGCTTTTTCTGCCTGATCGACGCAAGTAATTATCGAATCGTTGTCGCGCATGTCCAGGGCAAAGTGTTCAGCGGTACCGCCGTTTTGGCGTATCTCTTCAGCCAGACTTTGCAGGCGTTCAACTCTGCGTCCGGTGAGTACGACTTTAGCACCGCAGGCGGCCAGCACCTGAGCAAAACGTTTGCCCAGGCCAGAGGTTGTGCCTGTG
Organism: Gammaproteobacteria bacterium; assembly: GCA_003230835.1. Taxonomy (GTDB): domain Bacteria; phylum Pseudomonadota; class Gammaproteobacteria; order Pseudomonadales; family Azotimanducaceae; genus UBA4421. The sequence continues at coordinate 96 of QIGT01000239.1, read as the reverse complement.
ATTAAGGCAACTTGGCCAGTCAGGTCTGTTGATAAGTTAGGTAGTGGGTAGTCGGACATTGAGCACCTTTAAAAGTGATATGAAAAATGGCAGTGT
>QIGT01000516.1 GCA_003230835.1 Gammaproteobacteria bacterium | reverse complement strand
TTGCTGCTTTTGCTGCCATCCGTGCCGCAGAGCAAAACTGTCAAACAGCACTGATGGCACCTACCGAGTTGCTCGCAGAACAGCATTTCATTAATTTCCAAGCTTGGCTACAACCGTTAGGTATATCGACGATTTTGCTAACAGGCCAACTCTCCACGAGCGAGCAACGCAGCGTTCTGCAAAGTATCGAACACGGTCATGCCAGTGTGGTGATTGGTACCCATGCTCTATTTCAACGCAAGGTGATTTTCAATAATCTGGCGCTGGCTATCATCGATGAACAGCATCGTTTCGGCGTACACCAACGCATGTCCCTGCAGCACAAAGGCAAGGACGGTCGACAACCTCACCAATTGATCATGACGGCAACACCGATTCCCAGGACATTAACCATGGCCCTGTATGCTGACATGGCAGTTTCAGTTATTGACGAACTCCCGAAGGGGCGCCTACCCATCACCACCCACACCGTTGAAGAAGGCAATCGAGGCTCGGTTATTGAGCGTGCCGATGCGGCCATAGAATCTGGGCAGCAAGTTTATTGGGTGTGCACACTGATTGATGATTCTGATGAAATAGACGCCGTGTCGGCTACCCAGTCGTTCTCAGCTTTAACCCAGAGCTTACCTTCTCGTTCCATCGGTCTACTGCATGGTCGAATGAAGAGTCAAGAGAAAATAGCCGTGATGGAGCAATTTAAGCGTGGTGAGATTCAATTGCTGGTGGCGACTACTGTAGTCGAAGTTGGTGTAGACGTGCCTAACGCCACGCACATGGTGATCGAAAATGCAGAACGGCTTGGACTTGCGCAACTACACCAACTGCGTGGTCGAGTAGGGCGCGGTAGCGAAGCCAGCCACTGCTTTCTAATCTTCACCAAAGGTTTGAGTGAAGGCGCAAAAACTCGCCTCATTGCCCTGCGTGAGAGTCAGGATGGCTTTTATCTTGCGGAACAAGATCTCAAATTACGCGGCCCCGGCGATATTCTTGGGACCCGCCAATCTGGGGAACAAAACTTTCGAATAGCGGACTTAGGCCTACACGCCCACCTCATGCCTCGCGTCATTGCCCGGGGTGACGAGCTACTGGCAGCGCCAGCCGCAAGCCTCCAACATACCGTGCTAAGCGAACTGCTCAATACCTGGGCGCCTGCTGACAGTGGCCATCTCACAGTTTAATCACTGCACAGACTGATTTTTAGCAATTGCATGAGCCTTACCTATACTGAAGGTATCGCCAAAATCGTTTGACCCTCTGACACATGCAAACAACATCCCAACTACCCGCCTATGAAAATCCTCCTATGCAAGATCGGGTACGCGGCCTGCTATGCGCTGACCGCAAAGGCCAGGTACAAATTGTTGCCCCAGAAATGGCACTGGTAGACCCAGAGCCGATTCGTGCCACCACCGCCAGAGATCTTAAAAGCCTCCCCTCCAGCGAACAGTCTCCAGTCTGTGCCATTCCTGGTTTTTACGGCTTGCCATCGGTAGTTCATTCAACATTGAAAGACCGTCGCTACGTCGCGCTTGCAACAGAGAAGCCCGGTGAGTACGTCCGCGCTACCGGGGCACAGCTTAATCAACTGTGCTTGTCACACGCATCATTTGAAGCGCAATTTTGCGAACAACTGATTGCGACGCCCGCGTCCAGAGCCGATGACGAACAGGCCATACTGGCAACTGTAGATGCGTTCACTACGCGTCGCATCGAAGCGCGCCTTGATGAAACCCTACACATTCCGCCTTTACCAGAGGCAGCGAGGCGAATCATCGCCCTGCAACAAGATCCAAATTTCGATCTCAGCGACTTGGTGCGCATTGTCGAAACAGACCCAGCCATTGCCGCACGTATTTTAGGTTGGTCCAACTCTGCCCTGTACGGTTCCACAACCCCTGTACGTACCCTAGATGATGCGATCATGCGTATCTTGGGCTTCGATATGGTTTTTAACATGGCCTTGGGTATGTCTATTGGCGCCACCCTGAGCTTACCCACCAGCCACGTCTCGGGCGCCAGCCCTTACTGGCTCGATGCAGTTTATGGCGCGGCCATAATGGAGGCGCTCGCTCATCAAATACCAAAGCCTTCACAACCCAATCCGGGTACCTGTTATCTCATTGGCTTGCTGGCAAATTTTGGTACCTTGGTTCTCGGACACGTATTTCCTCCTCAGTACGACACCATATGTCGAATTCAAGAAGCAAACCCAAAGCTCAGCCATACCCATGTAGACCAGCATGTATTGTCCGTCAACCGAGAAATGATGGCCGCTTCGTTATTGGAGTTATGGGAATTACCGGGTGAAATCACCACCGCAATTCGCTTTCAGTACCTCACAGACTACAACGGCGAACATCAAACCTTCGTGCATCTACTGGCGTTGTCTAAAAAACTATTTGCCAATAAAAATCTACAGGTGGATGAGCAGTTATTGCTGGCCGCTGAGAAACTAAAAATAGAGGAAGAAAACCTGGCCGCTGTGATCGCTGTCATTGAGTGCTCTAAGCAAGATCTTGGCGATCTGGCTCAGTCTCTGGCTCGATGATCCGACCCGCTTC
>QIGT01000479.1 GCA_003230835.1 Gammaproteobacteria bacterium | reverse complement strand
CATCACACGCATCCCAGATGAAAGAACCCAGCTTAATCGTCTGCGCTATTAGAGTACACTTGGCCGCTAAAATTTTACCTACCTATACCTTTTGGGGGACACCATGACTTTTGATTTATCGGTAACCGACAAACTCCTTTCAACAACACGAGCAGTGCGCAAACGTCTCGACCTCACCCGTGAGGTTCCACGCGAACTCATCAACGAGTGTCTGGAACTCGCCGTGCAGGCGCCCACAGGATCGAACTCGCAAACATGGCGATGGTTGGTGGTTGAAGACGCCAAACAACGCGCTGCACTGGCAGACTTATACCGCAAGGGTGCTGCAGGCTATCTATCTGATGCTGGCGCACAGGCTGGTGCAGACGATCAAACCAAACGCGTGTTCTCATCAGCCGTGTATCTCATGGAACATCTACATGAGGTTCCCGTGCACTTGATTCCATGTGTTCAAGGTAAGCCTGCAGACCCCATCCCTTTAGCCATGGCATCAGGGATGTACGGCTCCATCTACCCCGCCATATGGAGTTTCCAACTGGCAGCTCGAGCACGCGGATTAGGCACGGCGTTAACCACCCTGCATTTAATCCACCAGGCAGAAGCCGCTGAAATTCTTGGCTTACCTGACGATGTACTACAAGTTGCCCTGCTACCGGTCGCCTACACCCTAGGTACAGATTTCAAACGTGCAAAACGACCACCTGTTGCAGAAATAACCCACTGGAATAAATGGTAAGGGTTAACGCTTGCAGCGAAACATTGGCCGCCCGCATTAATATTGGTCATATTTATCTGCGCCTGCTAGCTGAAAAGTCACCGTACTTTCTCTGTTTGCCGTCGCTTGTACGTCGCCATCAACTCGGGGCGCATTAAATCTCCAGCTACGCACGGCGATCAAGGCCGCCTCATCGAAAATACTGCGCGCCGATACCGTGCGAGCGTTGATCACACGACCATCAACGGTAACGTCATAACGAACAGTAACGACCCCCTGTATGCCTTGTTCACGAGCGCTAGCTGGGTATACGGGTCCTTGTCCAGACAGCAGTTGCAAAGGGCGATTAGCATTGGCAGAACACCCTGCCAAGGCTAAATTTCCGACTAAAATAATCACCGCAGCTCGCAGGCTCCAAGCCACGCAGACTTTGGTTTTGGTGATAAGCTTATTTGTCATAGGCAAATCTTATCACTAGGCCAGTCAAATTTACGGAGTAGTTTATGACAGCCTCTGATTCCAATATGCGTCAGCAAGTGTTGGTGTTGTATTTACAAACATCCAGTTTAGACAGCCCGGTTGTTGCTTGGAGCCAGTACGATGGCACCGCAGAGCAGCTATTCATGGCAGGCGATAGTGACAAACCACCCTACGCCACTGGCCTGCATGCACTCAAACAAGGCTGGCGCCTGTTTCAAGCAAGCCAACTGAATCCACACAATTCTGGCGACGAATTTCAAACCGCCTACCTAAAGTACGAATTTTTCTTCGAAAAATGGCTACCTCAACAATGAACATGGCCCTAAACAACACCCAAATGGCGACCTTTGCTGCACGGGGCTTCTTACGCTTCGACGCTGTCGTTCCAGAAGAAATAAACCATCAGTTTCTCAGCGACATTGGTGATGTGTCCCCCCAGCCGGATACGGTCAAAGGTCACTATGCAAATATCATGCGCTCTAGTGTGGTACCACTGGTGTCGCCCGGGATAAAATTAAGCCAAGCGTACCCGCCATCCAACGCGCTCAACAAACTTATCCAGGTACCGCAAGTTAAAGGCGCGATCAGTTCACTGGTCGGCGTAGACCCCGTGCTGGACCATCACTTTTTACACATCGCATTTCCGCCGAATTATTGGCCCGAAGATGCACCGGCCCAACGATCGCAACACACCCATCAAGACTCTACCATCGACCCAAGAGCAGCGTTCGACATCCAGTTGTTCTATTTCCCTCATGACGTGACGGCCAACATGGGGGGAACACGCTTCATACCGGGTTCGCAGTATCGACGTGTTTCCGAAGCAGCCATCGCTCGATATCAAAACATTAAAGGACAGCAACATGTTGTCTGCACAGCGGGCACAGTGATTATTTTCCATATGGGACTGTGGCATGGAGGTGGGCTCAACAAGTCCGAGCAGCTTCGCTACATGTTTAAAATCAGGTTATGTCCCAGCGAGCGGCAAGTACGACTGTGGGACATGAATGAAGCAGAACACGCCCAGAGCGCAAGACCCATTTTTTGGACTGACGGCAGCAACCCGCCAGACAACCTACATGCAATTCTCACCAATCCTGAGCCTTGGTACGAAGCAGATACTGAACGGTTAGAATACATAAATAGAGTAAAATTCTGGCGTTACATCAGTGGCGATAAAAATTTCGACGCAGACTATTGGCTTACCCGCATAGAAAATGATTATGTCTAAAAATGCATCTAGGACCATGAGTGACACGAACGAGTCTTCCACCCCGCAAGACGAGAAACCCTTAAGCTTTTGGCAAATACTTGGCAGCACCCTTGCAGCCGCTTTTGGCGTGCAATCAAGTAAAAATAGGCAACGTGACTTTAG
>QIGT01000365.1 GCA_003230835.1 Gammaproteobacteria bacterium | reverse complement strand
CTAGCATCAGGTAACATAAACTAGGGAACCTCTGAGTAAGTCTCAAAAGCACAAGAGACTTACTCAGAGGCTCCCTAGCTTTTTACGAACAGCGGTTGGAAGATTCATGGCACAAAGTGCTGCAAAGTTGCGCGTGGTATCAAACTACGAACCAGCCGGTGACCAACCTAAGGCTATAGCCACCCTAATTGATGGGCTTGAAAGTGGGCTAAGCCACCAAACTTTGTTAGGGGTTACTGGGTCTGGCAAAACCTTTGCGGTGGCTAAGGTCATCGAAGCGGTACAACGTCCGACCTTGATCATGGCGCCCAATAAAACCCTTGCCGCGCAATTGTATGGAGAGTTCCGCAACTATTTCCCCAACAACTCCGTCGGCTATTTTGTTTCCTATTACGATTATTATCAGCCCGAGGCATATGTGCCGGCGTCGGATACCTACATCGAAAAAGATTCTTCCGTCAACGCGCATATTGAACAAATGCGCCTTTCGGCAACCAAGGCTTTGTTGGAACGTCGCGACACCATAGTGGTGGCTTCGGTGTCGGCAATATATGGTCTTGGTGATCCGCAAGCCTATTTTCAAATGGTCCTGCATTTAGATCGTGGTGACCGCATCGATCAACGCTACCTGTTGAAACGACTGACAGAGCTACAGTACACCCGCAATGACCAAGTGTTTCAACGAGGCACCTATCGCGTTCGTGGCGATGTGGTGGACATTTTTCCGGCAGAATCTGAAAAGGAAGCAGTGCGGGTAGAGTTATTCGACGATGAAATTGAGACCTTGTCATTGTTCGACCCGCTGACAGGAGAGATCACTCGTCGGCTGCCTCGTTTCACTGTGTATCCTAAATCTCACTATGTCACCCCTCGAGATCGTGTTCTCAACATGATCGATGAGATCAAGGACGAGCTACAAGATCGGCTTAAGTACCTCAACCAACATAACAAGCTTGTGGAAGCGCAGCGTTTAGAGCAACGCACGCGTTTTGATTTAGAGATGATTCAGGAACTGGGCTATTGCTCAGGTATTGAAAATTACTCGCGTTACCTATCTGGTCGAAAGTCCGGTGAGGCACCACCGACTTTGTTCGACTATTTACCAAAAGATGCGCTGCTGGTGATAGACGAATCGCATGTTAGCGTGCCGCAAATTGGTGGCATGTATAAAGGCGACCGTTCGCGCAAAGAGACCTTAGTTGAATTTGGCTTTCGCTTGCCTTCAGCCTTAGATAATCGGCCCCTACGCTTCGATGAGTGGGAACGCCTGGCCCCACAGATGCTCTTTATCTCTGCCACACCGGGGCCTTATGAGCACAACATGGGTAGCCAGGTTGTGGAGCAGGTGGTTCGCCCCACGGGCCTAGTAGATCCCGAAATAGAGATTCGTCCGGCGTCGACCCAGGTAGATGATCTACTCAGTGAAATTGGCATTGTCATCGCTCAAGGTGAACGAATATTAGTCACCACCCTCACCAAGCGAATGGCTGAAGACCTCACCGACTATTTAGACGAACACAAAATTCGGGTTCGCTATTTGCACTCGGACATCGATACTGTGGAGCGTATGGAAATTCTCCGCGACTTACGCAAGGGTGAGTTTGATGTGTTGGTGGGTATTAACTTGTTGCGCGAAGGTCTGGATATGCCGGAGGTATCGCTGGTGGCTATTTTGGATGCGGATAAGGAGGGGTTTCTGCGTTCCGAAGGATCGTTGATACAAACGATTGGCCGCGCGGCACGCAACGTTAACGGACGGGCTATTTTGTACGCTGACAAAGTGACCGGCTCTATGCAACGGGCCATGGATGAAACTTCGCGTCGTCGAGAAAAGCAGAAAGCGCATAATATAGAGCACAATATTGTGCCCAAAACTGTCGCCAAGAAAATCGTTGACGTTATGGAAGGGGCTCGGGTAACGCCGGGCGGACCCAAGCGTGGTGGCAGGCAGGGTGGCAAGATGGCCCAGGAAATTGCCATCCCAGACAGTCCTAAAGCCCTTGGTAAGCTACTCGATAAGTTGGAAAAACAAATGCTTGATCATGCGCAAAACCTAGAATTCGAAGAAGCTGCACAAATACGTGACCAACTTCAAGATGTCAGAGCCCGAGGTTTGCTGACGTAAACTGTTACTGGGTGGCTTGCAAAGCTTGCTACCTTGTTTCAAAAGAAAGGGGCATGCTCTTAATGCCACTTATGAAGTTTGATTCGAGCCACTGTGGTGGCTGCAGAAGTTTAAAATTTTTCATTCGATTCAGTACTTCTCGAAATATGCAGTCGATTTCCACCCGAGCGATATGTTGGCCTAGGCATACGTGTGTGCCGGTACCGAAAGCAATTTGTTCGTTAGGGAATCTTTGAATGTTCAATGTTTGTGGTGCATCAAATTTCGCCGAGTCGTAGTTGGCTGCACCAAAATAGCGAACCACTTTGTCTCCTGCTTTGATTGACTGACCATTGATCTGTGTATCTTTCAATGCCGTGCGTCGAAAATAGATGACGGGACTCACCATGCGCAGCAACTCATCCCGGGCTGAAACTTGTAGCTCTGGGCTCGAGTGATGTTGCCACTC
>QIGT01000279.1 GCA_003230835.1 Gammaproteobacteria bacterium | reverse complement strand
GAAAGGGCGAAGCTTGTAACCTTCTTTCTCGGCCTGTAATGCGCGGCCCACCATACCGTTGCCGCCAATCATATCTGCGCGGACCCAGCGGATGTGTTCGTGATCATCGTCAAAGGTGAACACTTTGCTGTCCACAATGTCTGACTGACCGATGTTGCGGGTTGTGGGGTCTTCGTCACCGCGCAGCACGCGCAATTCCACACCAGCCGCCGCTGCTGCTTCCTTGGCTGCATGATATTGTTTGGGATCGCGTGCTTGTTCGCGGGTCAGGGTGTGCGGCGTGGGACCGGACGGGCTTTGCAGTTGAATACGGCCATCAGGGCCACGCTCAAGGTTTTTGGAATCGAGATCGCGTTTCTCACGCTCATCGTCCAGAAGTCGTTCGAGGGGTGATGAGGTGGCAAGGTCGCGTTTTTTGTCTTTCACTTGGTCCAGCAAGCGGCCGTTCTGCGTATGCAGATCGTCCATTCGCTTCTGCTGGTCCGTGACAGTGGTGGTGAGGGTTTCAACCTGCTTGATGAGGGCTTGCAGGGCAGCCGTTGTGCCGTCGGGCATTGGTCATTCCTTTTCTGGTCCAAACAAAAGAGCGATGCCGTGGTGCGCCATCGCTCTTTGTCTGATTGGACATCAAAGGCGACGCGTACCACGCGCTCATGAGTTGAATTTATTCGGCAGCGATCAAATTGCCGACCGAAGAAGAAGGTCTTTTGCCTTTGTCGTGCGGGTTTTTAAGGTGGCGATAGCGCGCCCCGACGCCTAGGCTGGACTGCGCAAAAAAGCGGTCGCGCAGGTTCAATATACGGGGTTGGAGGGGCAGATGTGAGCAGAAGGAGGTGGAGCAAAAGATTGGATTCGATCTTAACGGGAGATTGCTATCTTGCTATGTTGTGGCAGAATAGAAAATGACCATTTTGAGATTCGAGGCTGAACTTGACAGATTTAGTGCCCCAAAAAATTGAAACCCTGCCTGCTATTACGTCAGGCACCGACGATCTTCTTAGTCAGATAACATCCGCGCTTGGTGTTCCTCGTGAAGTTCTACCCGCCAAAGGTCAAATCGACCATACTTGGGAAAATTTACCCAGATTGCTCAGTATGATTCCGCCTGAGTTGCGTGACGAACGCATGATCCGCTTGTGTGTTGCCGTATCCGTGGGCCTCTTTGACAGCGCCATAAATTACATTTTGAATTCCACTGTTGTCGAACTTAGGCAGAAAATTATTCGGTTTGGCTTGCCTATTGTTGCCCAACTGACTTCCAAATCAATCGACGAGAATAAGTTGTCGGAGATGATGGACCATGAGCTTTTAAAGTTGTGCCTAGAACTAAACCTTATCACTGAAGAAGGTTATTTCAAGCTGGATCAATGCCGCTCAATCAGAAACAGTTTTTCCGCTGCACACCCCGCCGTCGGGGCTTTAGACGAAGACGAAGTGGTTAACTTCATCAGCAGATGTGCCAGATCAGCATTGAGCGACGTGAATGTGCCAGCTGGAGTAAATTTCAATGACTTAATTGTGGCCATCAAAGCAGGGCAATTCAATGCGGATCAAACCGCCCATTGGGCTGCCGCAATCAAAGGAACCCACTCCGCTCAAAGGAACTTATCGCCACCGCTTTGCATGGTATGTATTGCGATGAAACACTAGGGCAGAGCGCCCGAGCAAACTGCTCTACGCTATTCCTCCCGTCCATAGAATTGGACGGTGTTCCAGCCACCATCATTGACCAGCATCAAACGTATGTGGGCAAGGGTGAAGAAGCAAAGGCTAGCGCATCGCGTGATTTCTTCACCAAGTTTGGCATGTTGGGAATGCTATCTGAAGCAGAAAGGCACGCCATTGTCTCGACTGCTTGTGATCGCCTGAGCGGTGCACATCAAGGCATGAATAACTTTTACAACGAACCACCATTTGCTGCTCGGCTGCATGAGATTGTTGGGGCTTCCGTGGTTCCAGAAACAGTTCGCTGGAAATTTGTTGAGACTGTCATTAACTGCGCACTGGGCAACCAGTACGGTGTGTCTTGGCCGCATCTTCTCACTATGAAAGTATGATCAAGGACTTTTCGCCCAAGGCTCTGGAGGTGATGCTTGGGATTCCCGGCACCAAAACCTTGTCGGGAAACAAAATTGCCTCATATCCTGTTTGCAGAAAGCGGTTTGCGGAGTTAGTTGGGCTTCTGGCTGGAGCAAATATCCCGACAGTCTTACAGACACCTTATGAGGGGTGGATGTCAGAGTTGGCGAAGTATCAGGCAGCGTGACACTCCTCGGGTGTAGTCTGCAATGGGCAGAGCAACAGGGCGAACCTTAAGGCACCGCCCTTGTGCCTCAGCAGATCAAGGCTCTGCACATCCTGTGCGTATAGCCTGCAAACCAGATGCATAGTAAAATAAACTGCGCACCCAAACTACGTTATAGATGCTGACATTTCTCCTGCTATATCACCGCCCACCAACTAATTCCCAATCAGTAGTTTTCGCTTGAAAACACTGAATAAACCGTCGATTTGCAATTTTGCTTTTGCAATTTTCGTGATGTTTAGCCCGGCTGCAAGATGAGTGGGCGGAGAT
>QIGT01000187.1 GCA_003230835.1 Gammaproteobacteria bacterium | reverse complement strand
AGAAAATCCTCTATATCCTCAACCACGTAGTCTAGGTAGCCCTCGTCGTAGTTCGAATCGGTTGAATTGCTGGCGAGAAGTAAGTTAAGGGTCATTATCTCTGTTTCTGTGATGTAGGGGCTTGTTGCCCGTTTGCTTGTGGGTTGCGGTGAATTTATCAAAAAATGTAATCGATTGCATGTTAATGTGATGATCTTCGATTTGCAAGGCATGAGTTTTTCCCTGATATCCACTTGGAAATGGTAGAAAATAGGGGTATCAGGATCCTATTTGAACGGAGCTTGTTTGATTGGATTGCCTGCAATAACGTAATCCATTACATTAACTGAGGTGAAAGGGAGGAATTCGATGGGAGTGCACGCGCAAATGAGAGACCTGTAAATATGAAGAGTGCAACGGATCTGGTTATTTTTGGTGGCTTAGGCGATCTGTCTATACGCAAATTGCTGCCAGCGTTATACCGTGCAAACGTATCCAACCAGTTAGCGCAGACAACAAAAATCTTTTTAAGTTCTCGGGGTGTGTCATCCGAGCAAGCGCATCTAGATATCGTTGAGCGTGCACTACAGGAACACTTGGGTTCAGGAGAACATGAGCAGACCCATTGGGACAGCTTTAAGCAACGGCTAGTGTTTGTGTGTATCGATCCTGGCGAATTAGATGATCGTTGGGATCAGCTAAAAGCAGGTTTGGATTCAACTGGTAATGCCTCGCGCGTCTATTATTTCGCTATTCCGCCCAGCATATACGGGCAGACCTGCGCTAACTTGGCTGCAAAAGAGCTGGTCACCGCCAATACCCGAGTGGTGTTGGAGAAACCCATTGGTTACGACTATGAGTCAGCCAATGAAATCAATGCCCAGGTCGCCGCCTATTTCCAGGAAGAGCAGATCTACCGTATTGACCACTATCTTGGCAAAGAAACGGTGCAGAATCTGATGGCATTGCGTTTTGGTAATGTCGTGTTCGAATCCCTGTGGGATAACAAAACCATTGATCATGTTGAAGTCAGTATTGCTGAAACTGTTGGTCTTGAAGGTCGAACGGGTTTTTACGATAAAGCCGGAGCACTGCGCGATATGGTACAAAACCACTTGCTGCAGATGTTGTGCTTGTTGACGATGGAGCCGCCGACCAAACTGGATGCGGATAATATCCGAGCAGAAAAGCTGAAAGTGCTGAAAGCATTGCGCCCGATTGATGAGTTCAACATTAAAGCCAACACCATTCGTGGGCAGTATGTTGCAGGCGTAATTAACGGTAAGGCAGTGCCCAGTTATCAGGAAGAGCTTGATGAAGTGTCCAAAGGCAGCACCACAGAAACCTTCGTTGCGATTAAAGCTTTCATTGATAACTGGCGATGGGCGGGCGTTCCCTTTTATCTGCGCACAGGTAAACGCTTAGCTGAGCGTTTTGCTGAAATTGTCATCCACTACAAGGCGGTATCACACCGCGTATTTGATGAGTCTGCTGGGCCACTGGAACCCAACCGGTTGGTGATTCGCCTGCAGCCGGAGGAGAGCATGCAACTGACGCTGATGTCTAAGGAGCTAAATCGTTATGGTATCTACATGCGACCGGCCACACTTAACCTGAATTTTGCAGAAGCTTTCAAATCCTCCACAAGTGATGCTTACCAAAGACTGCTGATGGATGTGATGGAAGGCAATCAGGCACTATTTGCTCATCGCGATGAGGTTGATCAGGCCTGGGCCTGGATTGATCCGATTATTGCTGCCTGGGAAAGCGAGCAGGTTACGTCTCAAGAGTATCCCTCTGGAAGCTGGGGGCCCGATAGTGCTGAGCCTTGGTTTCAAACCGGTAATAGATAGCGCCATGATAGAAAGTGACATGATTAACAAGGCGTCGGTTCAACAATATTTTTTCCAAGACAGAGCTGAGTTATTCGTTAAGTTGGCGGCGCGATGTACACACCTCCTGAAACAAGCGCTGAGCACTCGACCCCAGGCCAGCTTTCTCGTGTCTGGTGGGGGGACTCCAGAACCCTTGTTTAAAGCGTTGTCCGCAACTCCTTTGGATTGGGAAAGAGTCACCATAGCGCTGGTTGACGAGCGTTGGGTTGATGAAAACCATCAAGCCAGTAATGCCGCACTGGTAAAAGCGTCGTTGCTTCAGGGTAAAGCGGCAGCGGCCCGATTTGTAGGTATGAAAAACAGTAGTGAAACGGCGCAAGCAGGTGCCTGCGATGTTAACGCTGCGTACTCGGATATCCCCGCACCCTTTGACTTGTTAGTTTTAGGGATGGGGCCTGATGGACATATAGCTTCTTTGTTTCCCCATTCGGCCGGTCTAGAAGCGGCGCTCGATCTGAATAATGAAAACCTGTGTTGTGCGATACAGGCCCAATGCAGTGACGTAACCGGAGAGAATACTGAACGTATGTCGCTGACGTTGAACGGCATGTTGCAGGTCCGGCAAATAATTCTGTTGATTACTGGCGAAGAGAAACTGAAAATTTATCAAAATGGTTTGAGCAGTACCTATTTTAAACAGCTACCTGTAAGTGCGGTACTACAACAGCAACGCGTACCGGTAGAGGTCTATTGGGCACCCTGAATA
>QIGT01000355.1 GCA_003230835.1 Gammaproteobacteria bacterium | reverse complement strand
GTTTGTCAATACAGTTGCTTTTCGTGTTGATGTCTCAGACGACCCTACATTTGTTGAACTCTTAGTTCAAGTTAAGGCTATCAATTTGAACGCTCGTTCAAATCAGGGGGCTCCGCTTGAAATGGTGTTAAAACGCCTGAAGCTGGACCGACGTTCAAACAGTAACGCTCTTTTTCAGCTGATGATCAATATGGACTTGTCGGACAATACTGAGTTGCTTTTGCCTGGCCTCACGGTGAGTGCACTAGACAAGGAGCATGCCACTGCCATCTCTGACCTTGCACTGAACATAACCAATATTGACAGCGCACTTTCCTTGGCCTTTGAGTTCAGCCACGATCTTTTCGATTTGATTTCAATCCAAAGGATGAGTGAAAACCTCGGAGTACTACTGGCCAATATAGTTGCTAGTCCGGATACAGTGTGTTCAAAAATACCACTGCTAAGCGGAAGTGCAATTGAATCGTCCGCCACTGCTTTTACTCCTAAAAACGTCGAAACTTATTCGGCTACGATTCACCAAATGTTTGAGGAGCAAGCGCTACGAACACCTCAAAGCATTGCGGTTGAAAGTGAGGGGCTTGCGCTAAGCTATAGTCAGTTAGAGTGTGCCGCGAACGAATTTAAATCACAGCTCACAGAACACGGCGTTACTGTAGGTACGCTAGTTGGGCTGTATGCTCAACGTTCGATGAGTATGTTGGTCGGTATGTTAGGCATTTTGAAAGCTGGCGGTGCGTTTGTACCCCTGGACCCGAGCTATCCAAGTGAGCGCCTGAACTATACTATTAAAGACGCTGAATTAGAATATTTATGCGTTGATGCAGGTGCAGAAAAACCCGAAGGAATGCACACCGAAATGTGCAAAGCGTTTTTTATCCCATCGCCAAATGACTTGATCAGTAAAGAATATGAGAACGACCCACGAACAATGGATGTGGGCTCTCAGCCCAGCGATGTTGCCTATGTAATTTATACGTCAGGATCAACTGGCCAGCCAAAAGGAGTAGAGATTGAACATCGGTCTTTGGTCTCGCGCCTACACTATTTTGATCACCTTCTAGGTTTACAAAGCGGAGATAAAGTTCCGGCAATAGCTTCCTTTTCCTTTGACATATCTCTATTGGAGGTGGTTTACCCGCTGACTTGTGGGGCAAGTGTGAAGATTCTGGATTCGCAAACGATTCGCGATAGCGAGAAACTATGCAAGGAAATTGTAGATTGTAGTTTTGTGCATATGGTTCCAAGTTTAGCCCAGCTCTGGCTTGACGAGCGTGATCGTTCGAAGCGAGTGTATGATTACACACGTTTAAAAACCATCGCTACCGGCGGAGATGCGGTGCCACCGGCACTGATAAAGAGTCTCGCAGATTCTTTGCCAAATACGGAAGTTGTGCAATTTTACGGACCGACCGAAGCTACTCTAATTTGTGTGAGTCAACGGGCCGCCGATAAACACCCTGGCACTCTAGGGGTTGCTTTACCAAACACCAGTATATACGTACTTGACGACAACCAGGCAATGGTTCCTTACGGTGTAGTGGGGGAGCTTTGTATAGGTGGAACAGGAGTTGCGCGTGGATATCTAAACCGCCCCATCCTCACCCAAGAACGGTTCATTGATAATCCGTTTACCGAAGCAGGAACCGAACGACTCTATCGCACAGGAGATTTGGTTAAACATACATCGAGTGGCCAGCTCATGTTTGTTGGCAGGGCCGATAGTCAAGTCAAGGTTAGCGGTTACAGAATAGAGCTGGGTGAAATTGAACATGAACTGGCGGAGGCGTCGGGTGTTTCATCGGCAGTTGTGATTGTACGAGCTAACGAGGCCGGTCGTAATGTGCTTCTTGCCTTTGTTCGCACTGACCCGCATATTGCCATTACCGAAGATCTGTCTGTGTTTTTAAGTAGACATCTTAAAAAGAGCTTGCCGGAATTCATGGTACCGGCCGTTTACGTTCGCATGGATGAGTGGCCATTAACGGCTAACGGCAAGATTGACAGATCAGCGTTGCAAGAACCTGGACCGGATGAATGGGACACTGTGTTTGTGGGTCCTCGCACGGCACAAGAAACTAAACTCTGCACAATATGGGAAGAGCTGCTCGGACAAGAAAGGGTCGGAATTCACGACAATTTCTTTAACCTGGGCGGGGATTCGATTCTGACTATTCAGCTCATATCCCGAGCCAAACAAGCAGGCATGTATTTTACTGCCCATCAAGTCTTCGAACATCAAACCATCGCTGATTTGTCAGAATACGTTCAGAACGTGCAAACAATAGATATCCCTCAGCACGCCGTTGAAGGTGAGCAAGAGCTGCTCCCCGTGCATAAAAATTCGCTGCTACAGGGAGTTGAAGCAGTCAATGAGTTTAGTCAGGCCGTTTTATTGTCAGTACCTGATGAACTAGATATCGACCAGCTAAACAACATATTGCAGGCACTTTTTATCCGTCATGATGTATTCAGAATGCAATTCTCGAAAAATCAGCATGAATGGCAGGCAAGCTATGTGGAAGCCGACAGTGAACTTGGAGACTTAACGACAATAGTTCGATGCGACATTCGCGGCTTAAACGCACCTGATG
>QIGT01000446.1 GCA_003230835.1 Gammaproteobacteria bacterium | reverse complement strand
GTGATTTTGTCAGCGCGCAGTGCTCGCTTTAGCGGGTTAGCCTTGATCTTATCCAGTAGGGTTTTATCTCCCACGATAATGCCGGCCTGAACACTGCCGAGCAGTTTGTCACCACTGAAAGTGACAAGGTCGATACCTGCATTCAGTACCGATTGTGGGGTCGGCTCTACCGGCAGTTGCCAACGCTGCAAATCAACCAATGTACCACTGCCTAGATCAACACAACTTGGAATGCCTTGTTGTTTGGCCAACACTGCCAGTTCTTGGGCGCTGACTTCTTGGGCGAAACCGCTGATGTGGTAGTTGCTGGGATGCACTTTCAACAACATGGCCGAACGATCAAGTACAGTGGCGAAATCTTCTATATGAGTACGATTGGTGGTACCCACCTCTAGTAAGTTGCAACCTGAGCGGGTCATGAGTTCTGGCAGTCGAAAGCTGCCGCCAATCTCAATCAGTTCGCCTCTCGACACAGGTACGTTCTTGCCTAAGGCAAAGGTGTTGAGAACCAATAGCAGCGCTGCGGCATTGTTGTTAACGATGGTGGCTGCCTCGCAACCGGTGAGCCGTTTCAGTCTTGCTTCAATGATCGCATCGCGATCACCGCGACGGCCCGAGACTAGGTCGTACTCAAGGTTCATTGGATGAGTCACAAGCGTGCGGACAGAATTCCACACCTCATCGCTGAGCAGTGCACGACCAAGATTGGTATGAATAATTGTGCCAGTGAGATTAAACACTTGGCAGTAACCCGTAGCGTTCAAACTTTGCTGGATGTGATGTTGATAGGCTGAGGTTTGGGTCGCCCAATCTGGTATTTCTTGAGCCTGTCTCATGTTGCTTTGCAACCTGCGAATTTCATTGCGAACCGCTTGTAGCCCGTGTTGGGTGATTAGGGGTTTAAGCTCGCGGGCGTTGAGCAGAGTATCTACGCCCGGTAGATCTCGTAGTTGAGGCATATTGAATCTTGTACTTAAGGTGGTGATCGCAAGTGTACCCATAGCCTTGCGTGTCTCCAATGGCTATATATGATGTTGGTCGGCACAACTTTTAAGGTATGAAGGATGAGTGAAAGAATGCAATTGCCTAAGGCAGGGCAAGATTGGCCAGCTTTGCGTGAGGAGATGCAAGCGCGTGCGAGCAACGATGTGCAGTGGCGCGACGGCAAAGCATCGGTATATGTCTTTCATTCCGGTGATGATGTGATGCAAGTGGCACACGATGCATACGGTATGTTCATTGCAGAAAATGGGCTTGGACCCGCCGCCTTTCCAAGCCTCAAGCGAATGGAGCAAGAGGTGGTAGACATCGCGCTGTCGTTGCAGCAAGCGCCAGACAACGCCTCGGGTTCGATGACGGCGGGTGGTACAGAAAGCATCATGCTGGCGATTAAGTCTTGTCGCGACTACAACTTAAGCCACAAACCAGTTGCTGGTGTGCCGGAGATAGTGGCACCTTTCAGTGTGCACCCGGCATTTGATAAGGGCGCTCACCTCATGGGGCTAAAAGTGGTCCGCGTTGCCTGTGCAGAAAATTTGCAAGCCGATGTCGAAGCGATGCGCGCGGCGATCACACCGAATACCATCATGCTGGTGGGCTCAGCGCCCTGTTTCCCCTATGGGCTCATCGATCCGATCGAAGAGTTGGCCGAGTTGGCCCTCGAATATGATCTATGGCTGCACGTGGACGCGTGTGTGGGTGGCTATATCAACCCCTTTATCGACGCTGTGAGTGAGGACAAATTAGAGGCCTACAACTTCTCCATAGACGGCGTTAGCTCTATGTCTTTGGACCTGCATAAATATGGTTATGCAGCAAAAGGCGCTTCTACCGTGTTATATCGAGACAAAGCCTTGCGCGATGCTCAGGTGTTTCATTTCACCGACTGGCCCTGTGGTCACATGTATACGCCAACTTTTGCGGGTACTCGCCCGGGTGGCGCTATCGCTGCGGCATGGGCCGTATTGCACTACTTGGGTGAGGAAGGTTACCAACAGCGCGCTCGATGCATACTCGAGGCGCGGCAGATGTTGACTAAGGGATGTGAAGGGCTTGGATTGAAGGTTTTTGGTCAGCCAAAAGTCTCAATTGTGGCCTTTGGTTGGGAAAATGACGATATTTTGGCGGTGGGTGAGGGCTTATATGCCGATGGGTGGTTCTCTTCGAGGCTACAAAACCCCGCTGGAATTCAGCTCATGATCTCACCGGAGCACTCGAAAACTATGCCTAACTATTTGAAAGTATTAGAAAAAAATGTAGAAGACGTAAAAGAAGGCCGGCGTAAAAGAAAAACCAAGGGAATTAGTTATAGCTGATATAGAATAAACATCCACCTATTAATAACTAAATAGTTGTAGGCAATACCGATTAAACCGATTATGGTTCGCTCAACTTAACCGATTAAACCGATATATTCGATTAAATCGGTTAAGAGAGACGAGGAACTCAAGCCGTTAGGACAATGTCCAACAACTGCTAGGGCAAAATCTCAAATGAGACGGGAAGTAAGCTGGGAAATGGCTGGGCACGAAACAGAATATCTAACACCTACCGAAGTAGCAGGTATGCTGTTGGTTTCGCCCATAACTATTAGAC
>QIGT01000048.1 GCA_003230835.1 Gammaproteobacteria bacterium | reverse complement strand
CCTAAACGCACTTTTCAGATGGCAGCAGTCTTTTCATTTAGACGCTTGCGCGACAGCGCCTAATGAGTGACTGTGATCGTGGTTATTCTAAAAGTCTCAAGCGCAGGACAGCCAAGGTTGCGCAGCACCCGCAGGGCTGAGGATGTCGTGAGAACGATGCCGGTGACCCGCGCTAAAGCGCAGCGCTCTGAGTGAGCGAATGTAAATGCACCGGTTGCGGTGAAGCCCCAAGTACGACCAGGAGGCGTTTGTAGCGACCTTATTCTCCTTCTTCAACCAAGATGCGGCGGATCTCCTCCGCAGTTACGTCTGCCTGGTCCGTCTTCGTGTAAATGGTCAGCAGTAAGCAACGGTCCTCCGTCACCAAATAATAGATGATCCGGTAACCACCGCTTTTACCGCGCTGACTATCGCTATTTGCTGCACGTACTTTGTAGATGGGATATCCAACACCCATCATCTGACCACCCGGCGTCTCGCCCGCTTCCAGCGCATCGATAATCGGCTGGATGTCGTTGCGGAAATTTCTATAGCGTCTGGATAACCGCCGGATTCGGCGTAGGAAGATGGCGCTGTAGGTTAATTCCACGCGGCTAAGACGCCTCCACTCGATCCCACAGAGTGTCTATCGGATACGTCCGACCAGCCTTCATATCACGCCAACCTGCCCGGAAGCTCTCGGCTGGCGACAGCTCATTACTTGTATCTTTCTCTTCGCACACACCCTCTCGGTACGATTGAACCAAGCGCAGCAGCAATACCCGATCTGCCTCCGGCACGGCATCGATCTCTTTGTGCAACTTGGCCGTCACCTCTTCCATGTTCGGTTCATTCATTTCAGCCATGGCATCACCCACGATTTACGTTCACGAGCGTACATTCTAGCGCGTTTCTTCATCATCAGCTGCTGCCTCTGCATGCAGAGTGTCGAACACGTCTTGTTCTGTAGGATGGGCACGTTGTGTAGTGTGATATTGCTCCGCCCTGGCTGGATGCGTGGCTGTGTGGGTCTCTTTCAGCTTGTGGATGGCCATATGGGTATATAAATCTCTCCGCGGTCGATAGCATCGCGTGGCCCAACACCTTTTGGATAAAGCGGATGTCCGCACTGTCTACTTTAATGTCCGCCGCACGAAACTCCTACAACCCCCTCAACTCTGTTGGTCTCCATTGCAATCCAACAGCTACAGCCACTGGCAACCAAAACAAAAGCCAAGTATCTCCTACCTTGTCGATTAGTTCGTGGCCATCTAGAAGATAGGCCGACACAGCGATGGTTAGAAGTCCCAAGGCAAGCTTTGCATCTTTATGATGGTAGTGTGCCAACAAGATCGAAAAGCTCTTGAAAATAATAACCAGGTAGATCAAAACGCCCACCGCGCCACCCTGATGCAAAATCGATATGTACATGTTGTGCGGATGCTCGAATAACATACCACCTATCTCTACGTCATCAGAAGTCAAGATCCCTCTACCAATGAAATATGAACTCTGGGTAAACTGGGAGAGTGTATTTTCCCATATGAGCAATCTGTAACTATCACCGCGAGGCAACAAAATTTCTTGGGACCCATCTCCCAACAGCACCAATCCTAGTAGCACTGCAAATATAACGCCCATGGTGGCCACACTAACCAGAAATTGCCGTGCTTCGGCAACTCTATTCGCCAGCATAAATACCCCAACACCTAGCACCACACTTACCCAGGCATTGCGAGAATCCGATTCAAAAACGGCGTACCCAATCGCTGCCAATACAAAGACAGCAAGAACCCGTGAAGATATATGCGGGTAAGTATTAAAAAAGCGCAGCGCAAACAACCCAATCCCACCATACACCAAGGCAGCAATGACGTGGGTATCAAGCTGGCCCAACCCATTGAGTCGGCCGTCGGCGGGATTCTCCAAATGAAAGTAGGTGATGGCAGCGATAACCGCGAGCGCACCGAAAACAGTCAGCGCAATGCCCATCCAATGTTGCAACTGCCCTCTTAATTGACACTCAGCAAACGCAACCACAAAACAAAACACCAGTAATGCGCGAATCCACACTGATACGGCGTTTCGAAGCTCAAAGGGGTCCGACCAAAAGGTACTCATGCTCAGCCAGATTAAAAGCGCTAGGATCCAACGTATTAGCGGCAGATCGAGAACATCCCGCCATTGAGCAGAGGTCGCAATCATAAATAGCGCCAGTGCATAGGTCGGGTAGCTGGCTCGGCTTTGGCTCGACAATAAAACAACCGACACAAAGCAGGCGACAAGCAACACGGCCATCAACCCAATCCGATCACTTAGCACTTCCTGCGTTTTACGCACAAATTCGCGCATGATCTACACCTACCATTTTCTGCCATAGGGATGGATATGTGGAAATACTGATGTTGGTGGGGCTAACCGAACAAACATCGAACCACTCTTTTGAGGTTTGACGGATTGGGAAGCCTCCCTGAAAGACGTTTCTGACCATCTTGACCCCATGCCTTAGCACATAGATTTTATCTGTCACTTTGATGGGTGTGTAGATCGCAATGCGCTTGCGGCTCTTGAAGCACTCATGATCCGTTCACCAACGTATCGTGCCGTGTTGGGCGGATCA
>QIGT01000511.1 GCA_003230835.1 Gammaproteobacteria bacterium | reverse complement strand
AAACATGGCACCAAACGAGACACCTGTCAGTATCATACCACCCATCCATACACGGATCTTACCGTAGCGTTTCGACAGGGGTAACCACAGCGGCACCGACGCACTAGACGGCAACATATAGGCCAATATAACGATGGGTGCCCACAACGGCATGCCCACTACATAGTGCGTCACATACAAAGTGAGTGCTGCGATAGCGGAAGAACCCACATGTTCAATGAAGGTCACCACCAGCAGTAGTCGAGCATGCGGATTCTGCCAAACATCGCGAAACGCTTTCAATGGGCTGGAATTCATTCGGCCTTGGAATTCTGGTCGTTCTCGCAACCGTATTACGGAAAAAACCACCAGCACCACCATGATGACAACCGCAACCAAGCCCAAATCTGCCGCCAAACCCCGCACATCACCATCCGGTTTAAATTCTTCAGCAATTAGAAAATGCAGACTGATCAACGACAATATGCTGCCAAATATGTACGCCGCATGACGCGTACCAAACATACGACTACGCTCATGATAGTCACTAGTGAGTTCGGCACCCAAAGACAAGTGAGGTACAAAGAACAAGGTCATGGCAGAGTAGAAAAGGATTATAGCGACCCCCATCCATATCTCTAAGCCTGCTTGATCTAAACCGAGAGGTGGTGCAAATACCATGTAGAAACCGCCTGCGATAGGCAAACAGCTCGCCAAGATCCAGGTTCTGCGACGACCCATTGGCAATTTCGTACGGTCACTGAGATACCCCACTAACGGGTCTGATATGGCATCCCAAACTCTCGACAAACCGTAGATTACACCCATGACTACCGGCGCGATGAGCAGAACATCTGTCGCAAACTTCATCACGTACAGACTTAACAACAAATACATATATCCAGCACCAGCCGCCGGAGCACCATATGCCAACACCGTCCGCCACGGTACTCTATGTGAAACTTCTTCCGTCACCAATGTTCTCCATCAACACATGTTAAGCGTTCTTAATTGTCATGCCACCATCAACCGGTAACGCTGTACCGGTTATGAAACTCGAAGAAGGCAGGCAAAAATTCAGCGTGCCATGGGCTACTTCTTCCGCTTCGGCGTAGCGTTTAAGCGCGACTCGCCGTCTTGCGAACTCTTGTTTTTGGTCTTCTGGAATGGCATCTGTCATGCCGGTTCGGATAGGACCCGGACAAATACAGTTTACCGTAATGCCCTCGGAGCCTAGCTCAACCGCAATAGATCGCGTGAGCCCAATCACCCCGGTTTTGGCGGCGGTATATGGGCTACCGTATTTAGTTGCACCCAAGGCTTCAGTACTGGCGATATTCACGATACGAGGGTTATTCGATTTGCGCAGGTAGGGTAAGGTAGCGCGTATGGTGCGCGTGTGTGCGGTAATCAGGATGTCAAAAGTTTTTGCCCACGCCTCTTCAAACCCGTCTGCATCGATAGGTGATGGGATAGAAATACCCGCGTTATTGATCAGTAAATCTATGCCGCCGAAGTGCGCAGCCACCGCATCGATGGTTTGTTTTATGCCTTGTGCATCAGATAAGTCTAAGGTCCAAGCTTTGGCTTCGCAGCCTGCCGCTTCAATTTCTGCCACAACTTGCTGCAAGCCCTCGGCGTTAATATCGATGGCGGCAACTTTAGCGCCTTCACTGGCAAACAGCTTTGCAGTCGCCGCCCCCATGCCACTAGCGGCTCCTGTAATGAATGCAACGCAACCCTTTATTGAGCGGCTAAGATTCGTCAGAGCCATTAATGTCCTTATGTACTTCTATTTCCCCGCCGCCTTGACTGTATGAGGCTACGTTAACGATTGCAATCCTTGTCAGACCAGATGTAACGTCGACACATGGAAAAATCTAATTCGTTCTCGCTCACCGTTGTACTCATCATGGCCTTATTGGGGTCCCTTGCTAGCCACGCACAAGCCACTCATTCTATTGCGCAGCTGCTAGGTTTTAACCCACAAGCCAAGTTGTTGATTATCCATGCGGATGACATTGGCATGTCTCACTCGGTGAACCAAGCCACTTTCGCAGCCATGCACCAAGGCAGCATTAACTCGGGCAGCATCATGGTGCCTTGCCCATGGTTCCCCGCAGCAGCAGCACACTACCGAGCGAACCCAAGCTTAGATTTAGGCCTGCACCTAACCCTGACCGCTGAGTGGCGCGACTACAAATGGTCGTCACTGTCTGCTAGTGGTCCCGCTCATGGTCTCCACACTGATCAGGGTTATCAATACTCGAATGTCGCTGATGTGGTGGAAAACGCCAGCGTAAACGAAGTCACAGCCGAACTCATCGCACAAATTGAAGCAGCCTATGCAGCAGGTATTAAACCCACTCATCTCGACTCGCACATGGGCACACTGTTTGCCTCGCCTGAATTTTTTGCAGCCTACGTTGCCATGGGTAGAAAGTTCAAACTGCCCATATTGATCCCACGACAAGCTATTAGCGAACAAGCACCACATCTGTTGGACGGCTTAAGGGCAAACGAAATTGTCGTGGACCGAATACATATGGCAACCCCTTCTCTTGAAGCGTCTCAATGGAGCGAGTTTTACGACGGGCTGATCACAAACTTAGAGCCAGGCAT
>QIGT01000322.1 GCA_003230835.1 Gammaproteobacteria bacterium | reverse complement strand
CGCGCTACCTCACCGGTCTTCAGTGCTTCCATGCCCTCGTTCACATCTTCCAGTTTGATGCGTTGAGAGATCAAATCATCTATATGCAACCGTCCTTGCAGGTAGAAGTCGACGAAACGTGGCATGTCTACTCGAAATCGGTTGGATCCCATGTTGGAGCCCTGCATTTTGCGCTCCATTAAAAATTCAGGTCCGTGCATTTCAACGTGTACGCCAACTGGAATCATGCCAATGATCGTGGCTGTGCCCCCAAACCCAAGCATTTTGAACGCTTGCTCTGCTGTCTGCTTGAGGCCGATAGCCTCGAAGGCGTAATGTACGCCTCCCTTGGTCATTTCACGGACAGTTTTTACGGCATCTACTTCAGCTGCATTGACCACATCTGTGGCGCCGAATTTAATGGCGAGATCAAGTTTGCTGGCAAGCATGTCGATAGCGATGATGCGAGCCGCACCAGCCAGGGCAGCGCCATTTATTGCAGACAAACCAACGCCGCCACAACCAATGACCGCAACCGTAGCGCCAGGTTCTACCTTGGCGGTGTGTATGACTGCACCAACACCAGTGGTGACGCCACAACCAATCAGAGCTGCGCGGTCTAAGGGCATGTCCTTGCGTATTTTGACGATGGCGTGTTCGTGCACCAGCATGTATTCGGCAAAGGAAGAAAGATTTAGAAACTGAGCAATATTTTCACCATTTGAGGCCAGTCGCGAAGGCTCATCTTGCGCACGTTGTAGTGCAGGTTCTTGGCACAATGACATGTGGCCAGTGAGACAATGCTCACAATAACCACAAAATGCGGACAAACAGGTGATGACGTGATCGCCGGGTTGCACATAAGTGACGTATGAACCTACGGCTTCAACAACTCCGGCAGATTCGTGACCGAGTACCGCAGGCAATGGATAGGGGTAACTGCCATCCTGAAAATGTAAATCTGAATGACAAACTCCTGCTGCTACGGTTCGAATCAGCACCTCTCTGGGTGCAGGATCACCATGCTGAATATCTTCGATTTCCAAAGGTTTGTTGATTTCTCGCAGTACAGCAGCCTTCATTGGCTATCCTCCCAAGTCAGATTCGGTTTTAATGTCAGTGTTGGTGCATGTTGCCAAAGGGCGTTCCGGAATACTACCGGTTGCATACGTTCAATAAAAGTTGCAGGAGGTGTTGCACACTGTGGTGCTGGTCGGCGTCGGAAGTAACCAAGGGCAGTCACTAGATATTGTGCTCGCTGCCATGGCTCGATTGGAGGAATACGCGTTATGCGGAACCTTCCGATGTTCGCGTTTGTATGAGACCTCTCCGGTAGATTGCCCACCAGATGCAGGTATTTTTATCAATGGCGTGGTAGGTTTTGAGGCTGTTGAAGGCCTTACAGCTGAAGCACTATTGATTGCGCTTAAGGCGTTGGAGCGAGAATATGGGCGAACACAGACCTTGCAGCGAAATGCGCCTCGCGAACTCGATTTGGATCTGCTTGTATTCAATGATGAACAGCGGTGCACAGAATATTTTACATTGCCCCATCCGCGAGCGACGCAACGATTGTTTGTTATGGCGCCTGCTAACGAAGTTGCCCCGCAACTGGTTTGGCCCGGGATGGGTGATATGGTGGCAACGTTGTTGGAAAATTTGGAGACAGATGAAGAAGTTTCGCCGCTGGCGCAACCTACTTGTTCTAGCCGTTGTTAGTGGCGTGTTTGCGCCGCAATGGAGTTGGGCTTATGAAGCTCAAATTCACCAGCAGTTAACCTTTATCGCTGCTCGCCAGTTCAACGAATGTGTGCAAGAGCGTTCCGACCTAGTGCGCCTATCTGCGTTAGACACCCGCTACATTGTGAAATCAAATGTGGCGCAGGCGGAAATCAATTTTTTCACCCGCATGTTTCGGTGGAATTACTACAATCGCCAGGATCAAACGCAACGCACCAGTTGGGGCTTGATAGATACACGGTTTCATGATCATTTCAATCAGCTTGTAGTAACTATCGAAACCTCCAACGATCATCATCAGCGTCTACAGAAATTGGGGCGTGTTATCCACTACATTCAAGACGTCACTTCTCCCGCCCGTGTGGTGCCTGTTTATACTGGGCGTTGGTGGCGTTTTTCTCTTTCAGATAGATTTGATCGCTTCAGTATAGACAGTGAAGGCTTAAAGGCAGCTTTGTCGGATAGTTGCGATCAACTGCCCCGTTCCGACTCTCAATTCGAAAACGTGTTACAAGAAGTTGCGGATGCCACTCTGCAGGCAGTGCAAGCTTCTATTGAAGGTTTGCCGACAACTTGGCAATCGTTCTGGCGGTTGGCTAAGCAAGCGGACGAGTTCGGCGAGTACGGACGTGCGGGAAATTCCTTCGGCCAGCGTACGCAATATCGATGTGGCGATGATCGATGTCTTTTATTGAGGGATGATCCGTTATACGCACAGTTTGCTGCTCAACGACACTTAGCCGCAGCCCTGGCCACAATGCGTACTTTGGCTTTGTTACAAATGATCGAGGTAGAGTAGCGTTGAACCTGGTGATTAACATCACATTCAGTTTGTTGCTTGTGAGTGCGAGCGTGTCTGCGGCGTTGGCAGAACCAGTAGGTGAAA
>QIGT01000463.1 GCA_003230835.1 Gammaproteobacteria bacterium | reverse complement strand
GAATGTGGACCGAAACTATCAAGGTTGCGTCGATTCCTATATCTGTTTTCTATCAAAATTCGAAGGACCTTAATGCACGTGTCTTGCGTTTTTGTTTTGCCAAGGACGACGCTACCTTAGAACGAGCGGCGCAGATACTATGCGCTCTTTAAAACTGTCCCTCATACAAACGCAAACGCACTGGCATCAGCCAGATGCAAACCGAGCCATGTTTGACAGATGGTTCGAACAGGTACCGGCGGATACAGATGTTGTTGTCTTGCCGGAAATGTTCAGTAGTGGATTTACCATGGCCAGTACCGAAGTTGCTGAAAAGATGACAGATGCAACTGTTGTATGGTTACAAAATTGTGCGGTTCAGCAAGGCCGAGTGTTGTGTGGCTCTATGGTTATTGTGGAACAGGGTCGATACTACAACCGGTTCCTATGGATTGATGCTAACGGAACAATATCAATCTACGATAAACGCCATCGTTTTCGCATGGCCGGTGAAAACCAACACTATAGTGCTGGTGACGCTCGGGTGGTCATAGAATTTGAAGGCTGGCGAATATGTCCGATGATCTGTTATGACTTGCGTTTCCCTGTGTGGTTTCGTAATCGTAACGACTATGATGCCATCATCTGCGTAGCCAACTGGCCTGCAGCTCGTCAACATGCATGGAATGATTTATTGAAGGCGCGAGCGATAGAAAACCAAGCCTATGTCGCGGCGGTGAATATCGTTGGAACTGATGGCAACCAGGTGATTTATGGTGGAGGAAGTGCAGGTTACGGACCTGATGGGCGCGTGCTGGTAGAGTGCTTTGATACTGCGCAGATTGTGAATGTGCATTTTCAGGCAGACAAATTGTTAAAACTGCGCAAGTCATTCCCAGTGTGGCAAGATGCAGATGATTTTGAATTGGAGAAAAAGTGATTAACAAATTCAATCGAATAACCTGGCTAAGTATAGGGTTGTTGGTGCTAAGTGCCTGTAGTGGCGGCGACGACGCCTCGGGCGCCAACAGCGGTGTTGTAAAGCCTGTTGAGTTGGCCCCTGGGCAAAAGATCTATCAAAATTATTGTTTCTCCTGTCATGCACCGGGGTTGAGTGGCGCGCCGAGATTAGGTGATGTTGAAGCCTGGGCGCCACGCATTGCAAAAGGTCCTGAGTTGTTGTTAAAAGCCACGATAGAGGGTATACCCCCAGCTATGCCCGCTCGGGGAATCTGTATGAGCTGCACCGACGAGGAGTTAGCGGCTACGGTTGACTATATGATCCGCAACAGCCAATAACACTAATAGTTGGCATTTTTCACCACAGCCGAGAGATTAAAAACCATATAAATCAATGGCTTATGAGTTGGAACGATTCCTGCTTTCCAACTTAAGGAGTGGTTGAGGTTTGGTCTACTAGACGAAGAGACGAAACGGGAAAATTATGACAACATACGCAAGAGCAGGCGACATTCTCTCTAGGCGCAAGGGCTTGGTGATGCATCGAGGCGTGTCGTTAGGTGACGGTCGTGTCTTACACAACACACCGTTTCGCGGCGAGCATATTTGTTCAGAAGCAGAGTTTCGTAACGGTCAGCGCATGTATGTGTCGAGGCTAGAAAGACACCCCCATCGAGCCGTTTTACGTGAATCAAATATACCCACAGGCCGCAGCTACAATCTCTTAACCAACAACTGTGAACACACCGTGTCTCGAGTGACGTTGGGAAAGTCGCAGAGTCCACAATTACGCTCTATGTTGGTCGGTGCTGGCATGGCGGTGGCGACGTTTGCTCTGACGCGTCACCCTGCAGCTACCGCCGCAGCTTATGCGTTTGGGCACAAACTGGCTAAGGTACGTAGTAAATTCTAGGTTACGGTGGCTGAACATAGGCATTTTGGTCAGGCTGCACAAGCCTACTTTGTCGACGCAACTTAAAAAACTCGAGCAGACCTTGGGTGTCACCTTAATTGAGCGAACCAATCGACAGGTTATGTTGTCATCTGCCGGTGAACAAATTGTTGCCCAGGCACAAAAAGTGTTGCGTGAAGTGAATACCCTCACCGCCATGGCAGAACAACATCATGATCCGTTAGGAGGAGAGTTCAAACTTGGTGTGATTCCTACCGTCGCACCTTATCTATTGCCGAAGATACTGTCCCCCTTACGTAAGTCCTTTCCAAATCTTAGGTTGCACTTGACAGAAGCGCAAACGGTGCAAATTATACGTATGCTCAAACAAGGAGATTTAGACGCGATATTGCTGGCGTTACCGCTGAAGGAAGAAAATATTTTCGAACTCGACTTGTTCGAAGAACCCTTTATGTTTGCAGTCTACAAGAATCACCCAAAGGCTAAGCGTTCGTCAGTGAGGGTTGACGATTTGCAAGGTGAGCAAGTGCTATTGCTTGAAGATGGCCATTGTTTACGCGACCAGGCTCTGGATGTATGTCATACACACCGAGCGGTTGAAAATGCTAATTTTCGAGCCACCAGTTTGGAAACTCTGCGACAAATGGTCGCAGCAGAGGCTGGCATAACCCTCATGCCAAAATTGGCAGCTCAACAACTCAAAACTGGGCCGGTTCGATATATCCCCTTCAAGGGAAAAAATGCACCTTCTCGCCGCATCGGCTTGTGTTGGAGAAAT
>QIGT01000132.1 GCA_003230835.1 Gammaproteobacteria bacterium | reverse complement strand
ATCAAACGAGCCACAACATGTGGAATCGATATCTGATGCTTCCGCCTCGGCCACCGCTGATAACCCAACTGAGTCGACCACCCGTCGCACCGCCGGTGGAAGTGGCAACAGGCTGAATTTTGTCATTATTGGCTTGTTTGCTCTGTCGTTGGGGTACTTCGCTTTCGACAAGTTTGTGCTCGATCCTGCCGAAGATGAGCAAATTGCCCAATCGGCGCGTCAAGAGGGCCTTACCGCCGCTCTAACTGAATCAGGCGGTGATCAATCCATCGCTGTACTGCCCTTTAAAAACCGTAGCAACCGCGAGGAAGACCAGTTCTTCACCGATGGCATCCATGACGACCTGCTGAACACCATCGCCAAGATTGGCTCGATGAAGGTGATCTCACGCACATCGGTAATGGAATATAAGGACACCATCAAAAAGATTCCGCAGATTGCACAAGAGCTGGGGGTCGCTAACATTCTCGAAGGTGGCATCCAGCGCTCCGGAAACCATGTTCGGATCAATGTGCAGTTGATCGATGCTGCAACCGACAAACACCTTTGGGCGGAAATTTATGATCGTGAGTTGACTGCAGAAAACCTGTTCGCCGTACAAAGTGAAATTACAAGACTAATTGCCGATGCCTTACAGGCCGAGCTTTCCACCGATGAGCAACGTCGCATTGACGCAAGGCCAACGGACAATCTGCAGGCCTATGAAGCCTATATGCGAGGCCGGCAGTTGATGGCTACCCGAAACGCGGCCAATCTGAAACTGGCCGTTGAGGAGTTTAACAAAGCCACTAGTTTCGATCCTTTGTTTGCCCTGGCGTGGGTGGGAGTGGCAGATAGCAACATGTTGTTTTCCAGCCATAGCGCTTATCGTAGTGAAGATCTACTACCCATTGGGGAAGAGGCTGTAAAAAATGCATTGGCTCTCGATAATGACCTGGGCGAAGCCTATGCCTCACTGGCCAATATACACGCTCATTACAATCGGAAAGGCGAAGCAGAAACAGCCTATCAAAAGGCCATCGAGTTGAGTCCCAACTATGCCAGCGCATATCAATGGTACTCAAGCTTTCTCGGCAAATATCCACTGCGGATACAGCAACAGGTTGAGCTGGCGCGGAAGGCTGTCGAACTGGATCCAAGATCATCCTCACTGAGTCTGAGTCTGGGTGAAAAGTACCGCAACCAGGGGCTTTACACACTGGCAGAAGGCCAATATAGGAAAGTTATTGAACTTAACCCCGATTTCGCGCCGGGATATTCAAGGTTGGCATGGTTATACATGATCATTATGGGTCAATTTGACAAGGCACTACCCTTGCTCAACAAAGCAGTTGAACTCGATCCGGTAAGCCATCAATATAATATGGACCTGGTCTTCCTATATCTTCAATTCCGCGATCTGGAAGCTGCTCAAATAGTCCGTGAAAGAATGGCCAGCCTTGGAGCATCGGAGTCGCGGTTGGGTTTTGCCGATGTACTAATAAATTTTACTAAAAGCTCGACCACACAAAAACCGGCCGACACGGTCGACACCCTGGAATCCATCAACAGGCTGTTGCCCAAAATTAAACATTCCCAATTCCAGAACGGGCTTGTTGCTTTTTTTGCGCATGCCGAGGGTGACATTCAACTTTCACGGGAAATATTCCTGACGAGCATTCCAGGCTGGCTCGAACCCGGTCAATGGCCGGAACTGGTTGAACGCTCGAGAAGAGGTGCTTGTCAAGTTGCCTGGGTGTTGATGAACACTGGGGATGAGAAGCTTGGTACAGCATTGTTACAGCAAGGTATAGCCTACATCGAGGACTCTCTGCCTTTGGTGACCGAGCACCCTGACTGGGACTTTCCGGAAGTATGCTACCTGACTGCCGGCGACACTGAGAAAGCCTTGCTAAGCATCGAAACCCAGCTGTCTCATAACCATTTGTGGGCCTGGCCTGCTGTTCACCGACTGCCGATGTACGACCTGATCCGCCACGAGCCCAGATACCAGGCGGCATGGGCGGAGTTTGAGCGGCGAATTAGTGTTCAACGCGAAAACATCGAAAAAATGGCAGCGGACCAGGTGCCCTCGGGGTACCAGGTGCCCTCGGGGTACTAGCTGCCCTCGGGGCAAACACAACCCTGAACTTCCTGCCAGGCAGCAGGAGACGACCGAGGAATTCTCGGAAGAGAACTAAGGCTGGTCAATAGCGAACGTCAAGTCATCTCGGAACCCAGAACCGAACTACCGTCGTGGCGGCTAACGCCGCCAGAGTGATCAACGCAACCGCGATTTGGCCTTTCTTGCTTGAGGAAAAGTAACCCCAAATTGCGGCGGCAAGCAAAACCGCATGACCGTAGCGACCGATATGCCAAACCGGCTCGCTCGACAACAAGTTCCCATCTACAACAACAGCAACGACAGCCAGGAAATAGGTCGCGAAAAATGGACGCTGTACTCGCGCGAAATGAGCCTCAATACTTGTTTCTTCACGCTCAAAACGTAGTGGTGTCAACAGCGAACAAACAAAGAACAGCAAGGGTGGCGCGATAAGGAGGTACGCGTATTGGGGAAACGTCCAATCGAATGTTCGAAACTCCCAGGTCGCCCACCAAATGAGAAAGATAAAAAGAAATAGATTGAAAATCCAAATC
>QIGT01000101.1 GCA_003230835.1 Gammaproteobacteria bacterium | reverse complement strand
TGGCGCGTAGCCGCCACATTATCCAAGTGTTGAACAAGCCCGGGTTCAACGTTGTTGTCTATTTATAGCAAATATCTATTTCTTGAAAGGACCGAAGCGTGAATCTTGAACCCGCCTGTACTTTCATGAGGCGAGTGTGACTCTCACGCTGAGTCGGTGATATGGAGTAGGCTGCGTATACCATAGCCTGCGCAGATTTCCTGTGTTAGTGAATGGGAGTGACGCTGACCGTGAGGCCCGCCCACAAAGCTTGCAGGTATATGCCGGTCGTGGACTTGAGACTATCTTCTCCACCCATACCTTCAACGCGATCTGTATGCGCTGCAACGTTGGCTTGCCATTACCGTTCAAGAAACCGCAATCGCGAACACGTCGGAACCCTTTGGGTAATACATGTTGAAACACCAGCCAAATGAAAGTCTCGCCCGAGACTGTTCGGGTCTTGTAGAGGCCGGTTTCACCATCAACATAGCCGAAGGTAACGGCCTGTCCATCATCTTTCAAAATGTACTTGTTGCTGATGACACCGCGATACAGATAGCGCGATAAATACTGCAAAGCCGGTAGACCTTTGCCCACATGACGACAATCAACCACCCACTTTGCCGGGGTATCTGGCAGGGTGAACTCTTCCTGGCTCATGGCATCAAGGAACCGAGCACGAAAGACTTTGGCCAGGGCAAACGCATTGAAGAGGTATTTACCCTTAAGCTTCGTGCATTGCTTGCGCTGTTTGTTGACACAAACGCCAGGGAGTATGACACGCGGGTGGTAATCTAGCCGTCTGCTGTGGGTATGCAATACCATGGTCATGCCCAGATCAGCCCCCAACCGGTTATCGTTGCTGGCAAAGGTAGATAGTGTACTTCTGGCACACCCAAGCAAGGTATTGTAAACCTGCTTTTGGTGATGCCAGCTTAATGCCCTGAGTTCAGTAGGTAAGGTAAACGTCACCATTAGGCATTTTGAATGGCCTACCTGCTTGCACAGACTTAACGACCAAACCATGGGTTATTGATGCTGGTGTCGAGGTTTTGAATCAGCCTTTTTACGCGAAAGGCAACATTGCAACGGCAGGTGGATGTATGTCTTCTCAATATCTAGCAGCGTGGATAATTGCAAAATTGGCCGGTAATGACGCAGCTGAATCTGCGATTTACTATGTAGCTCCTGTTGGCGAAAAAGAATCTACGGTATCTCATAGCATGTCGATAGTTTTACCTTTTATCCAACAAGCTGTAGTCGCCTAACAAGCAGGACGTAGCACTTGGAGTTATGAGCACAATCCATGCCGTCTCGAGACGCTGGCTTCAGTTGCTGATAATACGCCTTTGGCGTATACTTTGATATGTGTTCACATTCATCGAATCGTCTATGTTTGAGCGGCTGCTGCCGGTCTACCTGGATGACGATGAATATGGAGAGGTTCAGCAGCATCTAATGCTCCATCCTGACGCGGGCGAGGTTGTCCAAGGGTCCGGAGGAGTTAGGAAACTGCGGTGGGCTCGTCGCGGCATGGGTAAACGAGGGGGGCTCCGCATAATCTATTACGTACAGTTTGAGCCGAATGAATTCTGGATGCTGACGCTTTACTCGAAGTCGAAGAAAGGCAACGTTCCCGGGCACATTCTCAAGGAGTTACTAAAGGCGATTCGAGATGAGTAGGAAGTTGAAGGGCAAGGCTCTAGACAAGTTTGAGGCAGAGCGCGACGTGTGGCAGGAGGTGCTTGAGGGCGTGCGTGAGATCAAGGCCGGTGGCGGTAAGCGTAAGAAAGCGATACCAAAATCGCATGTGGCCCGAGTGCGGATCAAGAGCGGACTCTCCCAGGCCGAGTTTGCGGCCGTCCTCGGTGTCTCGAAACGCACACTGGAACAGTGGGAGCAAGGACGACGCGAACCTTCAGGTGCGGCAAAGACACTCCTGCGGATCGCAGAGCGCCATCCAGAAGTGTTTGTCGAGGTCGCATGATGAACAACGCATGTGTGCGCCTATAACATGCGGCTGAAGTCACTCGCTATCACTCACTTGGACGCATTGACCGCTAGTCCATTTTACTGTCACAAAACGGCCGTCGCCGTCAAGCGCCACTTAGCCTGGTGTTATGTGAATCCCTGAGGAACTAATGAATTCAACTGCACTGAAGGATCAAATCATTTTTCTTAGCGAAATCGAAAAGCTTAAAGGTGTACTTCGCGCCAATAGAACTGTTGATGGTAGATACGAAAACTCAGCGGAACATTCCTGGCATGTGGCCTTAATGGCGCTGTTGTTGGAAGAGCATGCGAACAGTGCTGTCGATATGTTGAAAGTTATAAAATTACTCTTAATCCATGACATAGTAGAAATAGACGCCGGGGATACTTGGTTATACGAAGAAAACCAAGATTCCAAATTGGACGATGAAACCAAAGCAGCGAATAGATTATTTTCTCTGCTGCCTGAAAAACAAAAGCAGGAATATTTAGGTTTATGGAATGAATTTGAAACTCGATCTACTGCGGAATCAAAATTCGCTTCGGTGATCGATGGAATACAACCGCTGCTTAACCACTTAGTTACCGGCAGGGTAAATGACGGCGTGATCCTGGCAGCAGATGTACGGAAAAAGAAAATGTACATAAAGGACCTTGCTCCAAACCTTTGGCATCTGGTAGAAGAAATGATTATGGAAAGCGAAGCCAAGGGACTGTATGAGTAAGTCACAAATCACACATAACAAAATGCTTAACTTCGTTCGCTGTGCTCACTGGGCCGCTCCGCAGCAAGCTGCTTCGCGCCCGTTAGCATGGCGTTAGCGGCAACAAACAGAGAGCAAAATTTAATGCAGTACGATGTAAAAACACCCTCAGAATATATCGAAATACTTGATGCTGATTGGA
>QIGT01000517.1 GCA_003230835.1 Gammaproteobacteria bacterium | reverse complement strand
GTCACGGTGGGTTTCGCTTCGCTGCACCCACCCTACTGGCTGGCTACGGGAAACACCATGATAAAGTAGGCAAAAACCCTCAGTCAATACCCTGTCAATCCTCCAGAAACAAGGCAAAACCGCCCACACTTCACAACCGTAGCAACAAATGAGATAATGAACGCAGCACTGCTTGTCTTATCACATTGGTAGCTAAATACCATCTTAGCTAGTGCATATACCCCTACTCCCGATACCAGCCAGAGGATTTTTCCTTACCCAAATTACTAAATTTACAGAAACCCAAAAAGCGACTTGCAATTGTTCGTTGCATTTGCCTATGTTGAATTCACAGGAGAACAAAATGTTATTTTTAAAAGCAGGTATCTTGCTCTTGTCGTTCATAGTTGCCGACTCTGACACATATACGATACCGCTTAACCAAATTTGGGCGCTGAATATGCCCGGCACTAAAGACATGTACGATTTAGAATCCGTGCCCAACGGCTTACCGGAACAAGAATTCCTGCGTAGGTCAGCCATTTTGCGAATGGTGAGAAATCTACAAGGCACTGGGAACAAAGGCAGTGATAAATATCCAGTAGGTTTTGTAGTTCGAGGAACAGACAAAGTTGCGTTAGAACTTGCTAGTAACATCCTCACTGGAAAGAGCAAACGCCAAGAGATTTTCCCTACCGGAGAAGAGCTTACTCTTGTTTTTTACACGCATTCGTCTGGACGATATGTTCGACTTGATGAAGTGCAACGCCGAGGAAATGACATAACGATCCGTTACCACTTTGAAACAGCATCCGCGATAGGCGGTGCGGTATATGTAGCCCTCATACCGCTGGGGAAATTGGGACCAAGCGGTTACCCTGTATGGATAAAACGAAGCCCACCAGTTTACGGAAGGGGAGCGGAATACGGTCCAGTTAGTGCAAGGTTGGTGAAGGAAATTATTTCCGATTCTTTTGAATTCGCTGTAACTAAAAAAAAATGAGGAGAGAGCAATGCAAAAATCTAGTTTCCTAGTAGCAGTTGTTTTTGTCTTGAGTACTAATCCCGTTCTCGGATCACTTTTGAGCACCAGCCCTGCGGGAATAGATTCCGTTTTTACTGGTTTGGATGGAACTGGAGTAGTTATCGGAATGTCTGAAATAGGTCGTTCAGGGAAATCCGATAAAGACACTATGCCTGAATTGCACCACGATCAAGTTACGCCATTTCAGGTTTATAGAGGTTCCCAAATAGATTCGGCAAATTCAGCAGTTATTAGATTTC
The DNA here is from genome assembly GCA_003230835.1 of Gammaproteobacteria bacterium. Taxonomy (GTDB): domain Bacteria; phylum Pseudomonadota; class Gammaproteobacteria; order Pseudomonadales; family Azotimanducaceae; genus UBA4421. Next base: position 1,383 of record QIGT01000517.1, on the reverse strand, counting down.
ATTCAAACCGCGTTGCTGGAGTCATGATCGCAACCGGAAATGGACCCGATGGGAGCGTGGTTGGGGTTGCCCCGGCGGCGCAATTGCATTCTGGTGGCGACGCTCTTTCGGGTCTGGGGCCGCAACAAGATAGCGCTATCAACATGAATCACAAAGCCCGAATTAATGGCATGAGAGCAATCAATCTCAGTTTTGGTTTTCGACTTCAAGACTTTGTCGAGCTTCCTGATGGCAATGCTTTTCCTTCCCAATTTGTAGATTGGTCGGCAGTAAGACATGATGTACTTTATGTGGCTGCGGCCGATGAATTTGGGAAAGAGGCTGCCACTCCCGCTGATAATTTTAATGGGATAACTGTAGGGTCGTCATCCCGCATCAATGGTGCGGGTGATTTCCTGAAATCATCCAGTTCCAATGACACCTTCTTCGATGCGCTAGGTAGTCGCACGTCTATAGATATCCTGGCTCCTGGTACTGATTTAAGACTCGCCGACCTGAACAACGTCACAAATATCACTGACGAGGGAACCAGTTATGCAGCACCTCACGTTACGGGTGCAGCAGCGCTGCTAAATCAATTCGCCGTACAGCAAAATTTCAGCGACGATGCACACCAACCCGTAGTGATGAAGGCAGTAATTCTAAATTCTGCAGATAAAATTGACGGTGTGCATGGCTCAAGGAGAACCGTTTTAGATAAAAATGGTAGTGACTGGATGGCTTCACAGCCTTTTAACAGCCTTGTACAGGCACTAGACGATGAAATGGGGGCTGGTCATTTGAACAATTACACAATTTTCAGCAGGCGAGCAAGGCCCCGGCATCGTGTCACGTCTTGGGTGGGATTTAGGGTTTGTTGGCGGCCCTGGAGCATCATCAGATTACGAATTCAATGTACCGGCAAGTGGGTGGATCGCTGCAACACTTACCTGGAATCGTAGAGTCGCTCTCACCAATCCTGACAACAATTTTAGCCCTGGCGATACATTCTTCAAATACACCGACTTAGATCAAGTAATGACAAATTTGGACCTTTATCTCCTACCGGCAAACTCAAACGACATAAACGATTCCCTGATTCGATCAATAACTGCGACTGATAACACGGAGCATATTTTTTTCAATGTTCCGAATACAGGCAATTACAAACTAAAGGTACGCAACAACGGAGGACTGGGTGACGCAGAAGAGTTCGGATTGGCTTGGTGGTTCGGAGAGGCGACTATGCCAATACCGGGAGACTTCGACAAAGATGGCGATGTAGATGGCGATGATCTCAGCCAGTGGCAAAACGACTACGGCATCAACGGCGACAGCGATGCCAACAACGACGGAGACACGGACGGGGCCGACTTCCTCGCTTGGCAGCGCAACTTTGGGGCA
>QIGT01000105.1 GCA_003230835.1 Gammaproteobacteria bacterium | reverse complement strand
GTTGTCTATGATCGCTCCAGGCACATCACGTCGATTTCGCCCAGTTATTCATAGCGGTACGAGCTCAATGCAGTTCGCGTTACCGATGAAGCTCTCATGAGCAAGTTTCGTGAACACGTCAGCACCGCTGCTGGTAGCGTCTTCGAGTTGCTCGATGTTAAAACCGATCCCAAAGATATCTGGTTTTTTCGTTTGGACGCGCGCTCCGGACACATCGAGTAACGGTCCCTTAACCGTCGCTGTCTTCCAGGCACCGATATATCACACGGGACTATTTGATGGGTATCGAATAATGAATCACGGAGTTGCTTGATTCTGGATGATAGTCTGCTCCATAAATTTCTAGATCGGCACCGTAACTGTGCCGATACGTCGAGTTTAATAACCAATTTGCATAGATGTAATTAACTGTATTGTCCAGTTGTGAGACCTCGCCTTGATGGGTAAATCGAGCATAGGTTGAGCGTGGAAGGTAGATCTCTTCCATACCTGCTGGGACTGTATCGGTGGCTGTCACTTCGACACACGCGAAGTAACTGAGCTGCTCACTCTGACTGCCGAGTTGCTGTATCACGCCGTAATAATTTCCACCTGTGGTGTCCTGGATCTCATTTGTTCGGTCAAGAAACGACTTCCAAAGTGGAGGTAATCTGTTAGCAATATTGTTCTTGTCGGAATCAACACTATAGAATTTTGTATTGAGACCAACAAGACGTTTACTCGGTAGAGTTTCAATTACGGGTTCAAAAATTACCCCCTTGCGAAGATGTCGAATGTAGTCTTCGTCAATTTGTATCTTTTGTAGAAAGAGTGTCTGATCGCCAATAGCTCGATACTCTTTGGGTGTCATGCCAAAGGCCCTTTGGAATGCTCGTGTAAAGCTCTCATGATTTTTGTATCCAGCGGACAAGCCAATATCGATGATTCGAAAATCAGTATTTAGTAGTTTATCCAATGAATTGGCCAAACGCCTAGCGCGTATATAGGCCATGAGCGTTTCACCAGTGAGCGCCTTAAAAGTTCGCTGATAGTGCCATTGACTCGCACCTACATGTTTCGCTACATCGGCTGGTGAAATTTCTGATTCAAGTCGAGTTTCAACAAAGTCGAGCCCTTTCTGGACCAGTTGCAGGGCATACATGGGCCGTCAATCCGGTTTTGGTGTATCGTAAAAGCCGGTCATGGTGATGAGCTTCCCCTGTTCGTTGTACTCACCATAGCTGATTCCAACCCCAACAACAGAACCATCACCAGCGCACATATTCCATTCAGATATACTGCGATTGTTGTGACTCTTGAATTGTCTCGTTACAAAATGACCGCCGGGGATCGTTTTGTGGAAGTCCATCATATAGGTGGCAAGTTCGTCCCAGCCAGCAGCGACCGCCAATGGATCTCGATAGACACACTCTTGAGCAAGGCTCTGTTTAAACAACTGCTCTTTCTCAGCTTTAGTTTCTGCTTTCCATGATGCGGTGTAGGTTTCCCAGGTCGCTTGGTGATCGTCTTTCATAGTGCTCTCGGTTGTCTTAGTAATTCTCACCATATTCTAAGCTCGGATGCAGTTTTGACTATTTGTGCTCAAGTCGAATATCAACTAGCAATCTGGACTTTCGCCAACGACTGCCTGACAAACAGCTTGGAGCCTCATTTATATTGCTCAAATTCATTATTATCTTTCGTCACTAATCGTATGAGCTTGGGATGAATAAAAAGCCTCTCTCTGCCAGATCGCTGTTCGGTTAAAACCCCGATTCCTACCATTTTTTTCAAGTACCCTGATGCGGCTTGTCGTTTGGCAATATTGGCATCTGCCAGATTACTTATGCGGCAGTAGGGCTGTTCAAAAATCACATCTACTAATTCACGACTGTAAATTTTAGGTAGTTTCTTCCGCACATAATCAGCCGTGTGATCCGCTAGGTCACGAATGCTAATGATTTTTTGTGTTGTCCATTTAGCCGTGCTTTCAACTGCTTCAAGCATGTACAGTAGCCAGGGCTCCCATGCCTGTTCTCGGGTTACAGCTAACAGCCCACTGTAGTATTGACCTCTATTGGCTATGATGTGGCGGCTCAAATACAAAATAGGCAGGTTGAGCAATTCTTCCTGTACCAAATACAGAATGTTTAAAATTCTGCCGGTACGACCATTGCCATCTGTAAACGGGTGAATAGCTTCAAACTGGTAGTGCATAATTGCCATGCGAATGAGTGGGTCTAGCTCAGGGTGGTTATGCAGTAATTTTTCCCAATTGCTTAATAGGTCACGGATCACCTTTTCTCCGGCGGGTGGGGTGTAAATCACCTTGCCGGTTTTATCGTTTGCCAAGGTTGTGCCAGGCACTTTGCGTACAGACATGTCCATGTTTTTAATTTGGCTACAAATAGACTCGGCCATACTGGTGTTCATTGGGCGCGTTGATAAGCTCTGCCATCCTTCATATAAAGCTTTACGGTAGCGCAAAGCTTCTTTGGTGGCAGAGTCTGCGTGGGCACCATCACTGCTAACAAATTGGAATAATTTATCGGTGGTGGTGACGATGTTTTCTATTTCTGAACTGTCTTTGGCTTCCAGTAAGGGTAAGGTATTAATCAGCATGGCTTGATTGGGGATTAGTTCCGCAGCCTGTTTGAGTTCTGCTAAAGC
>QIGT01000230.1 GCA_003230835.1 Gammaproteobacteria bacterium | reverse complement strand
GCCTCAGCTCGACCAAGGCGGTACTGGGCCACATGCTGAACGCCGCCGGCATTGTCGAACTGGCGATTACGATTCTTGCCCTGCGAGACGGCTTTGCCCCGCCCACGGTCAACCTCACCGAACCCGATCCGGAGTGCGACCTCGATTGCATCCCGTTTGTCGGACGCAAGCAGCGTTTCGAAAACGCTCTCAAACTGTCGGTCGCCTTCGGTGGCCACCTCGCAGCGGTCGCAGTGCGGCGTTGGGAAGGCGCAGAAAACCGACATTCCGGTGGCTACCGATTGCGAGCAGCTTGAGCCAAGCTGTTGGATAAAATTGATGGCAAAAGGCAGGGAAAAACTGCGCCATCCTGCAATTAGCCATCCGTCGGACTTCTCGATATAATTTTTGCAACTACATCAGCGGCGCTGAGTAGTTGCGAGTTTTCTTTTTTGCTCGGTGTAAATGCAGGACATGGTTTTCGGATAGACTCTGAGTGCTGCATATTAACGCGAAAACCCTTGACAAAGCCCCCAATTCAGCTATTCTTCCTGTGGTGTGCGATGGCAGTTACCCATGGTGCATTTGCTTCTGGTATACATCCATGATTAATAGGGGGGAAACTATGAAACGCGGGGTAATTGTTGCTTTATGTTTTGCTGTATCGATTTGCTGGTCCGCTGACGCTGAAGCCTGCATTTTTTCCAGAAGGCAATGCAGACAAAGCAGTAGAAGTTGCTACTCTCAGAATAGTCGCTGCCGTACTGTAACTAGCTGCCAATCTTATACTGTATGCCAGCCCAGCTGTTACCCGATGGGAGTAGATGCATGCTGTGGAGCTGAAGCACCAACCGAATACAAGTATCCAGTAGAAAACAATAGCGATGTTCAGCAGATGCAGACAAAAATCCGTCAATTAGAGAAACGGATAGAAAGCTTAGAAGGAAAAGTCCAATAAACACTAAGCTTATATTAGGCGGTTGTCTCTAATCAGTTTGGGCGGCACTCGTTTCTGCACCTGAATTTTGATTACTAGACAGCCGCTTAATAATTTCACAATCATAAAGCATTGCTCCGAGGAGATTTGTTTTCTCGTCGATAGTGCCCTCGATTATTATGCGAGTGCCAGCCGGTGGAACGACCTCGAACTTTGAAAGCGGAAAAGAAGCATGAACTTGGTCTTGTGAGCTACTGGATTCATCTAAATCGATGAGTAAGTAAGGATGCTTTTTATGGGGATGCACTTCGGAAATGTACACGTCCCATCTTACTCGCTTGTCGACATATTGTGTTTTGAATTGGTAGAGGTCTGATGGCTTGTCTCGGGCTTTGCTGAAATCTTTTACAAAATCAGCAAACGTAATATCAATTAGAGGAGCAATTGGCCTCAAATAAGTATCTACAAAATCAGCGACAGACCTATAAACTTGGGATTTTCTCGACTTTGGTTTGCAGATTGTAGAATGGTTTTCATCAATTCTGATTGGGGTTACTCCGGTGATGCCCGGGTCTGAACTTCCCTCATCAACCACTAAGCCTATGGCTGGCATAGGTTGATTTTCGTAAAACACTCGTGTCTCAATGCCAATCCTTGGAGCATTGTTGCGATACCAAATATTTAGATCACGGAGCATCGGCCCATTTTTTTTTAATTGCTCAACTTGGACCGTCGTTCTTGCAACCTTTGCCAATAAACCAAGGTATTCAGGAATGGCAGCAATACTTGATCCTGTATTAGGCGTTGCGAGAAATACAACGCCGCGTGTATTGGAGGCTATCTTATTCCACTCCGCATTCGCCATCGTCATTCCGTCTTTGAGCATCTGCTTTACGACAAGTCCTCCAAGGCTATGTACGACAAAAACAACTGGTCGATTACCTATGCCACGCAATCTCATTTCTTCCAGTAGGTTTTTTGACCGATCTTCAATTGGCATAGAACCGCCCAGCCAAGCACTGCCACTTGATGCATAGTTCACAGACCAAATACCTACGTCTTTATATTTCTCCCCGAGCCATTTAGGCCAGAAAAGTCCTGGGTCATTATTTCGCTGCCAAGTTGAAAAAGCATCGCCATCTAGACCATGCAAAAATACTACGTCACCTCTGCGTTCCTCGTTCTCAACACCAGATATTTTGTTAATTGCCTCTACGGGATCAGTAGGTGTAGTAGTGGAGTCATTGCAGCCACTGCACCAAGAGAGAGATAAGAGTAGACAACAAAACAGGGAGTACGCAGCATATTTTTGCTCGATAAAAACGTAGGCCATTGATCTCGCTGTCCTTGTGTTATATTTATTGGACTTGCTACACGGTCCCGATAGGATTTAGTACAATGCTTGAGATGCCATTCTATTCGCAAATCGAACTAATGCGATATTTTACTGAGTTGGTGGCCCCTTGGCGAGGGAGGATGTCCCATCCATTGTTAAAATATGGCGTCAGCGATGAATGACGGCCGCTTTTCATGGTCCATATGGTGCCGGTTTGCGATCCGCTGGTGGAGACTCCACGTCGCGCTAACGCAGCTTGTTTGACAGCTGTTGGGCACTGGCATGCGGGTCGCTGAAGGGCGTAAGGCAACGCACGAATGGATGCCTTATCTTTCCCTCAGCGTTTTCTTGTGGCGCAGCAGATGGTGATAGTGTTGGGCGAAGCGGTGCGATTCATCGCGG
>QIGT01000148.1 GCA_003230835.1 Gammaproteobacteria bacterium | reverse complement strand
CCGCGACCGCCATCAAAACGCCAGCCGCAAGGGTTTTGGCGATTCCAGGCCAAAAACCGTGCGGCTCAACTTCAAAGAATACCAACTTTGTTCAAGAATTGCAGCATGGATGAGTAAATCAGCAAGCCCTACCTATGATGCATGTTCTGTTTCAATTCGGATTCTTGTAGATCACTACAACAGGAATATTAACATCCCATTTCTTGTCATCCACAGTAGCAGCGGTGACCAGTATGTTTCCGCGTTTTTCGCGGCGGGAGAGAACAGCATCATTCTCATTTGCCAACACCGATAATTGTATACCGCTCAATTCGTTCTTCTTGATCGATTCTACAATGACATACCCCTTTAGGCTGTCGCTTAAAAGTACTCCAGTAATTTCAACTTGATTGCTCATCTCATCTGAATATGCATCGTGGAGCCAAACTTTAGACGAAGCTAGTTCGTGTTCGTGTACAGACCCTATGGGACCGACAATAACACTTTTTGGTACAGCATGAAGTGGCCCCTGGTTAACAGCCCTTATGGGGATTTCCAGCTTTAACCCATGAAACCGGATGGTCGCTTTAGCCACAAGTTCTCCCAGCGGAGCATTTTGCGCCAGCACAAATGTGAGATCGCGCCCATTTGCAATCTGGCATGTCACAAACTTTTCTTCTATGTCAATGCCACTAATCACCTCGTCTTTTTCTTTGTGCAAAGGAATGACCAAGCGGGCGTGCCTTATGGCTGGTAACTCTTCAGTCTTAACCCTTCCAAAGTCAATATGTGATGGCTCTATGTATGAATAGCGGACACCCGAGTACTTGACAAATACCTTAGTGTATGGATTTATCGGATCATTAGATTTGATCACAAAACTCTCTGTGCCGGGACCACGAGTATTTGGCGCTGACAATGTTACAGTAATCTCACACTCTTCGCCGCTCCAGAGTTCCGACTTAGAAGCATCGACAGCGGTGCAACCACAGGACGACTTAATTTGAGCAATTTGCAAAGTGCCGCCACCAGAGTTCTTTACGATTAACGACCGAACTGTATTTGCATCGCTTACCAGAGCACCAAAATCAAGCACACTAGACGAGAGAGACATTCTAGGTGGTTGCGCACTACGCCACCAGAGCGCGATTGCAAAGAAGATAACAAATGCCAGGACACTTAATGTAATCTTGAATTTCATCATCTAACAGTGTTGGATGTGAACTGTTTCTGTAGCAGCCAATGGTACTGACCATGTCAACTGTTGTGGCCGGTACGGTAATGCCGAAAGACCAACAAAGTGACCAGAAGAAGTATTATTCCGATATTTGAAACAAGCAGCCAAGACACTGGCCTCTTTCGAAAAAAGTTTGGCTCAATTCCAACGGACTGACGGTCCCCGCGAATTACTAAGGATGCCTGTTCTTCGTCAATGTTGTTGATATATTTTACTCGATTCTGAGAAATCGTAAACACTTCATCATTAACGGAATGGTTTACCCTTAATGACCCAGGATTAATCATGATGTCTCCAGATGACCTGCCCGTATCATCTTCCTGGTAATAAATGATGTGTATGGGAACTAGGCAAGGACTACCATCAACGTCAATATCTTGATGCTCAACTACCTCGACGACTGAAAATGGCTGCTCGGATTCGTTCCACCGATGGCTCCAACGCACGGGTAAGTAATGCAATGTTTGAGAGAACTCTACTCGAGTGGTAGTTTTGTCAAATATTCCAGGGAAATCGACAATTTCTCGTAGATCACCCTCGACGTCACGAGTTTCTACAAAACGCGCACCAGAAAAGCGATGTTGCCATTTTTTCTCGTCTTTTACCTCTGACCAAACGAATGCATCTCCTCTCGTGAACAGCCATGAGTAAGGAAGAGCTATCGGATTAAATTCGGATGTTGGATTCACAATGTGTGGAATTTGCGACAACGTCAGAGTCTGCTTGTTCTCATCGAGTATTTGATGAACCTCACCATTAAATGCGGCGATTGTTGGGCCCGGCATTTGCGTATCCGCAGATTTCGCTTCAGTTTCAGACCTATAGCGAGAATCTTTCGCAACATATTTCATAACACCCTTAACATTTACCGATACCCCACTCTCATCACGGTTCTTGCTTGAAGTACTACTGGTAAACTCAATCGTATCAATCATGGCAGGAAGCCTAAACGCTCGCAAACGAATTTCGTCCAAATTGCCAGCAGCCCTGCAAGGACATCTTGAACCAGAGACCACAGGGAGGAGCAAGGTCATAATAGATAGAATTACAGCCTTCGACTTAGCTGTTGCAGAAGGCAGACACGCCCCAAATACTGTTCGATACATATTTTCCATCCAAATACGTTTGATTTGTTGCGCATTAACCGCGCAAAGCAGTCATTCATGAAATGACGACCCTACTTTGCGATGGTGCACCACACAACTGGATATAATTCGCAACGCCCATCACAAGCCAAACACTACACCATTAGCGAACCAACGGAGCGCAGGGTTTACATCCCCAACAGAACGACAGGACAAGCTAGTTGCACCAAACGCATAATTTCATGAACATGTGAGGCAAGTGCGCACTAGCGGGCTGCGGCTGACAGTTCCCGTCAGAAACAGTCCGGGCTGTAATTTGTCCCACCGCAAGCACCAATATTGGATGAACAGGGCAAAAGGGTAGATTT
>QIGT01000371.1 GCA_003230835.1 Gammaproteobacteria bacterium | reverse complement strand
AAGGCGGAAATGTAGTCGAGTTGTCCATACCCAGAAAGTTGGTCGACGCCTGTAGGCGCAACATCGGTGGCAGATTGAATAAGAATTTCACGTAGCGCGACGCTGCTTAAGTCTGGCCTATGTGAGAGAATTTGTGCGGCAATGCCAGATGTGATGGCAGCAGAAAACGAAGTGCCTGAGGCACGGTAGTAATTTTTGTCTTCGCCAACCACTGCACTTTCGGCGGGATAGTCTAGTGGATCTGACAAAGCAATGAAGTCAGTGTCTTTTGCGCGCAACGAGAGCACATCTACCCCAGGGGCTAACAGCGACAAATGCGCCCCGAAATTAGAAAAGCCAGCTCGAACGCCTGCTTGATCACTGGCACCCACGACCAAAACCCCTGGTAACTTCGGATAGCCTTGCGTCTGGGTAGACACACCTCGATTTCCCGCTGCTACGATAATCAATACATCCCTTTGCTGAGCGTATTGTGCGGCGGCGATTTCTAGATCGGTGACCAGTTCACTACCCAAACTCAAATTGATTACGCGAGCACCTTGATCAACCGCATAGTAAATCGCAGAAGCCACGCTAGCACTTCTCGCTTGGCCGATGAAGTTAGCAACCTTCAGGGTCATGATTTGTGCTTGCGAACTAATGCCAGCGATACCCATGCCGTTGTTGGTACAGGCAGCAATTACCCCGCCGATGTGTGTGCCGTGGCCGCTTAGATCCCAGGGATTGTTGTTGTTGTGGACAAAGTTCCAACCGATAAGATCATCAACATAACCATTGCCATCATCGTCACGCCCATTGTTCTTTTCCCTCGCGTTGTGCCAGATTTTTTCTGCTGCGAGATCTGGGTGAGTATAGTCGAGCCCAGTATCAATGATGGCAACGATGATTTTTTCGCTATTGCCATTAGGTGCAAGATCGGTGTAGATGCGCTGTTGTTTTAACGCCCATTGGTCATCAAATTCTTGGCCCCAGGAGCCAGATGCGTTGTAGTGAGGATCGTTAGGCGGGCTAGCAGCCAAAGCAGATTGAGAACTAACCCCGAGGTAAGCGCTTGCGATCAGGCAGGCGATGGCCAACATGGGCTGCGGTTTCATTGTTGAGCAGCCGGTTGTACATAGGTAGTGAGGGCGCTGTTTTGTAATTTTTGCTGAATATCGGCTAGGTTGGACTCTTCTGTAATCGCGATATGGTACATCCCTAAACTGTTGGGGCCGTCGACTATAAGCGCATCCAAACTAACCAATAATTCACGTAGCGCCATCTCGCTTGTGCCCGATGCAAAAGCGATGGTGAAGTCAGCGGCGGGAGCAGCGCCTGCAACGACTTGGTAGCTGCCAGGTTGACCGTCATCGGCACGATCAAGAGGCATTGCGACAAATACGGCAAGCGCCAACACGGCAGCGAACTGCGCGCCTAAAGCAGCTCTGGCCAGGGTTGGGGTTTGCTGCCATTGCATAGCATCGATTAGACGTTGTAGAAGGCTGGGCTTCTCAGGCTTCTGCTGCAAACTTTCGCGTACTAACAATGGTTCATCGGCCGTTTCCTGCACCACATCATCAAGTTGTGCCATAGCATTTTGAAGTATTTTGGGGTCGTATGCCGGTTCATGACTGTCCTGTTCGCAGATTGTTTCTGCAAATAACGCCAGCTCGTCAATTTCTGATGTTTTGATCTCACCAGTATCTATAAATGCTTGCACTGCACGTGACTCGTCTTCACTCAGGGTGCCGTTGACAAACCAAGGCAGTAGCTCTTGTGCTTCTTGTCGATTCATGACGCCATCTCCACATTTGAAGGATCTAAGCCGGCTTCTACGAGCAGACCTTGGAGTTGTTTCTTGGCGTGAAACATCCTTGTTTTCACGGTGTTTTCAGGGCATTTGACGATTTCTGCGATTTCCCGGTAAGAACAGCCATGGAAAAAAGTGAGCTCGACAACATCTCGGTGCTCTGGCGATAATTTGCCCAGTGCGTGATGTAATGTGTTCTTCAACGTAGTGCCATCTGTTTCACGAGCACCTGTATCTTGCTCGGGCGCTACCATATCTGGTACATCGTCAACATCTACCGTGTCGAGCTTTTTGCGGCGTACAGCATTTAAAGCAAGGTGCCGGGTAATACCCAATAACCATGTACTGACTTTGGAACGGCCTTCGAACTTGGCGGCATTTTTCCATACCTCTAACATCACGTCGTTAGTCACCTCTTCTGCTTTCGTTTGGTCATTGATTAAACGATAGGCGTAGCGAAACACGCGATCGCCCTGTTGAGTGAACAGAGATTCGAATGCTCTTCGATCACCTTGGGCAATGCGTTGCAGCAACGCTTGGCCTGCGGTGTCGCCGTTTGTACCGTCCTCATTCCTAACCGGAAGATGTGCCGACATAATGCTCAATTGTGCTAAAGACATGGTCTGCGATGCCCCCTAACTACATATCACTCAACTATGAGTAACCGTATGTGCAGTTTCGGTTCAAATATGCTGCGTATTTATTAAAATTATTCGCAAAACCGTCGTCTATCGAGGTTCGTTCGCAGTATTTTTAAGAAATGGCCGCGCTGTAAAACAACGCTTAATGCCCCCAGACCCCTAATATTGCGCAGACCGGCGCACCTTTCAAGTCCGGTCGTTAGAGCAGGTTATGACTATGTTGGTGGCCGCGCAGGTTCTC
>QIGT01000436.1 GCA_003230835.1 Gammaproteobacteria bacterium | reverse complement strand
AAGAAGATCAATGATCACCTTTGTTTATCAGGAAACTAAATGAGCGTACCTGTACTAATAATCGGCTCCGGCAATATCGGCACGGACTTGATGAGACCCCGCCTGGATAGAAGCAGCCGTGGATGGCATGGAGTATGCCGTCCTAACCACTTTGCTGTTACCGGGTATTGGACTCAAAAGCGATTTCAAGATAGTGGCCATGATTGATACGACGAAAGTTGCTATCGCTGCAGAATTACTTCGCGACGCTTACCACAAAGGTCCCATCGGGAAAGTGTCGGAGCTCTTCTGCGAACTCACGCCAGAGCTAGGATATGCGATCCAAGAACACAACAGTAAATACTGGATAGAGTGCGGACGAAAGCTTATCGGACGTAAAATAGGTTTGACCTCCGCAGCGGTCCAAAACCAGATGCAGGTCGATCAACCCGATTTTGGGCTCCTCTTTAGTGACATGATGGTTGACGACTCAAGCACAGTCCCAATCGATTCCTTATGTCAGCCAAGGATCGAAGCCGAAATTGCGTTCCTGCTAAGACACGATCTACTTGCCAAGGATATCAGCTTGAAAAACGTGTTGGACGCAATAGAAGTGGCTGCACCGGCACTCGAAATCGTTGACAGTCGTATTGCTGGCTGGGATATATCACTAGTTGATACCATAGCAGACAACGCGTCTTCGGGCTTGTTTGTTGTTGGACCTGGCCGGAAACGTGTCTCAGACTTTGATCGTTTCGGCTGCAAAATGTTGCTTTGGGGTGATTCGACCCTCTGCTCAACCGGTTCTGGACAAGCATGTTTGGGTGACCCAGTTGCTGCCGTTATGTGGCTTGCAAAAAAGATGATCGAAGTTGGTCGTCCGCTCCACGCCGGTGATTGGGTACTAAGCGGTGCATTAGGCCCGATGATTTCCGTGGAGGCCAACATCAGCTATCGCGCAGAAATTGAGGGCTTGGGATCGGCCTGTCTGAAATTTTGTTAGCTATCCCTCCATAAGGCTCGACAGAAAAGACCAGCAAGCACCTTGTAGTTTTTAGGATTCTGTCTTGCTAAGCCAGCGATTATGTGGATCATTGCCTCCCATGGAAAAAGATAATAATTCGACGCCGCCCAATATAGTGACTACCGTTCTTGACTTCATGAAACTTGAGTCTGTGGGTGGCATTCTCTTGTTAGCTGCCGCAGTCATCGCAATGGTGGTGGCCAATTCTCCACTTGCTGGGCTGTACAGTCTATTTCTCGATACTACGGTTGCTTTTCAAGTTGGGGCACTATCGATCCATAAACCGCTTCTTTTATGGATTAACGATGGCTTCATGGCGGTGTTTTTCTTCCTAATTGGGCTGGAGATTAAACGCGAAGTTGTTGAGGGCGAATTGTCGTCACTTTCCCAGATCGTGCTGCCCGGAATGGGCGCCCTTGGCGGCATGATTGTCCCCGCCGCGATTTACGTTTGGTTCAATTGGGGTAATTCTGCTGCGTTGAGTGGCTGGGCTATTCCCATGGCCACCGATATCGCATTTGCATTGGCCTTGTTAAGTGCCTTTGGTAGCCGTGTACCGACCATACTCAAAGTCTTTTTGCTGACACTGGCCATATTTGATGACCTTGCGGCTATTGTTGTCATTGCGCTGTTCTACTCTGGTAATCTTTCTCTCACCGCCTTGCTTGTTGCTGGTTTCACGCTGGCCTGTGCCGTGACGATGAATCGCATGGGGGTTACCCGCTTGTCCGGATATATTCTGTTGGGGTTTGTGCTGTGGATTGCGGTACTAAAATCTGGCGTTCACGCAACTTTGGCCGGTGTTGTGATCGCTTTTTGTATCCCCATGCGTGATGCACGAGGGCATTCGCCATTGAAAGAACTTGAGGCCGACCTTCACGGCCCCGTTGCGTTTGTAATCCTGCCACTTTTTGCATTCGCAAATGCGGGTCTGTCGTTGACCGGATTGTCTATGGATGATGTGACCCATCCGGTGACATTAGGCGTGATCCTTGGCCTGCTGGTTGGTAAACCGCTGGGTATTCTTGCATTTATCGGCTTTGCTGTAGCACTTCGCTTTACAAAGTTACCACAGGATATGACTTGGTTGCAGTTACTGGGTGTAGCATTTGCTTGCGGAATTGGGTTCACAATGAGTCTGTTCATCGCGGGGTTGGCTTTTGAACAAGGCAGTGGCGACCATTTTGGTAGTGATCGCTTGGGTATTGTGATTGGCTCAATATTGTCGGCAGTGGCTGCCTATGGCCTGTTGCATGTCAGTCTGCCGCGTTCCGTAAAAAAAGAGTAATTGGCTTGTTTTTTTCGCCTATATGTTTGCACAGGTAACCAAGTTACCAACACATCCGAATTGAAGACAATGAACGGCAACGGTCATCCTTTTGTCAAAGCACAAATCTAACGACCCATCTCTGCAGATTTGAATACTTCCAATTTCCACGCACATGGTGTTTAATTTTTACTATCTTCATGGCAAGAGTTTGAACGTGCGCCAGGATTGCGGGCCAATAATTGGCAGAGAGTGATTTCGATCTAGGTCTGTCCCCTACCGGACATCTGCACGGTTTCTCATCAGTAACGGCTGACGCCACCGACCACAAGCGACAGATGACCGCTATCGAGCAGGCATTTTCACGTAGTGTGGGCGAGGGTCTGTTTTCGCTCGCGGCCAT
>QIGT01000227.1 GCA_003230835.1 Gammaproteobacteria bacterium | reverse complement strand
AAAGTCAGTCAGAATTGTTACTGACGCTGAAAGCAGCAGACATGGTCCGCATTGGCTTGTCTAGCGACCGGGCTTTGATTTTCCTGGTGCTGCTGGGACCGATATTCGAGAATCTAAGGAATTGGATTGGGGAGTCAGTGGACGATAGCACCTTGCTTACCGCCATGGATAATGCGGGATTCTCTCTGGCGGGCGGCATTGGCGTAATGGCCTCCGTTGTTGTGTTGTTTTTGTTGTTTCTCGCCGCAGCATCAATCGTCGGTGCGTTTTTGCGCTATCTCGGTTTCCAACTATGGGCTGAGACCGATGTTCTGCGTTCCACCGGCGGAGCCCTCACGAAACACGAGCACACTATCAACCTGGGTAAAATTCAATCTCTGGTGGCCTCGCAAAATCCGCTACTGCGTTTTTTCGATTGCTTTCGCCTGCAGGCGAAGCAGGCTTCTAGCGGCAAACCAGGCGATGTAAAACAATTTGTTGTACCGCTTTGCAAAACACACCAGTTGCCGATGTTCGAAAACAGGGTATTCGGCGACAAACTGGGGAATTTCGACCTGAGACCCACATCAGGTGCCTTCCAACCGATTGCCAGAAATTACCTGCACTCCAGATTCATATTGATCGGACTGATCCCGACCCTCATCGCAATCAGCTTCAATTTGATGCTGAATGGATCCTTGTCGCTGACATTTCTCGTCTGGATCCCACTGAGCGCACTCGTGATCCTGACGATATACAGAAAGTACGGTTATGCGACTGCTGCAAACGGCATGGTGCTTCGAAGAGGATTTCTCGGCTACCAAACGACAGCATTTCTATACCGCAAAGTTCAGCGTATCAGCATCACGCAAACGTACATGCAGGAGAGAAAAGGCCTGGCGACGATGCGATTCTATCTAGCGTCGGGCTCGGCGAAGCTTCCCTACGTTGATATCCACATGGCACGGCAGTTGCGTGATTACGTTCTGTACAAGATAGAGTCCAGCCATCGTGCGTGGCACTGACATGCGGGTGATTAAATTCCTCATCGGTGCGTCCTCATTGAACCGGTTCCATCTGTCTCGTAGTCCTCTGTCTTCGCTGCTCACACCAACCTATCTGTTTTCCAGTCTGTTATATCGTAGACGTAGATCCGAAGGGTTTCGTTACAAAACAATTATGTCAGCTCGAATGATTTGTTAGGAGCTTGCGTCAGACCACACTGCATACTCATTCCCATTGGGGTCACCAAAATGAAACCGGCGGCCGCCTGGAAAATCAAAAATGGGTTTTATTATAGTACCTCCCGAATTTTCTATTTTTGATAGTGTGACCTCAATCTCATTGCTATAGAAAACTAGTAGAGCACTTCCACTTTCTGTAGATACTGCTAATTCTGATTGAAAGAAACCACCATCAAGACCTGCATTTGAAAAAGCTGTATATTCAGGACCATAGTCTACAAATGACCAGCTAAAAACAGAACTGAAAAATCTTTTTGCCGCCCCTATGTCTTTCGCAGGAAATTCCACATAATTTAATTTTCCATGTTCATTCATCTTGTTGTTCCTATTTGTGCATAACTAAGGGTTGAAACGGTGCAGGCAAGCGAGTAGTCCGTGTGATCTGTCACCACCTTCCCTTTCGTCTCTTTTTAGTGGGGGCCTTGCGAGCAACCACGAGGGTACTAGCATTTTTCGTTAGCCTGTTTGAAATAGTCCTCTAGCCTCTTGCCGGATTCATCTGGGAATTGGGTGGTTAAACTGCGTGCTTCCACAATTCTGTCGACTCGAAAATTTCGAAAATCTTGACGTAACTCACACCAAGCACCTACAGCCCAGCTATAGCCCCAGTAAAGTAGTGTTAAAGGCCAGACGATGCGCTCGGTGGGATCGTTTGCAGCGTCACTGTAGGACAGATACAAGCGTCGCCGTTGGTTGATGGCGTCGCGAACGTCACCCAAAGTTTGAGTCGTCTGCTCGGACTGAAAGCTTGCCATTTCTGGCACGATAAGGGTTTGAGCATTAAGGGTTGGGCGTAGATTTTCAGGCAACACGGCATCCACTTTATCTAAAATGCGATCGGCGGCCGCAGCCATTTCGTGATCTCCCCAGCGCTTGGCAACCTGCGCGCCAAAGATCAACGCCTGTAATTCGTTCTGATCGAACATCATCGGCGGCACTTGATAGCCACGATGCAGTCGGTAACCGACACCCGCCTCACCATCTACGGGTACGCCAGATGCCATAAGATTTTGGATGTCTCGGTAGATGGTGCGTTCACTGACCTCTAAGCGCTGGGCGAGGGTTTGCGCGGTGAGCACTCGGCCTCGGCCGAGATGCAAGACGATTTGAAAGAGTCGATCAGCGGGTCTCATGCTGGGCATGCTAACAGAACTTCCCCTCACTATTTCAGTAGAGGCGTGCTCCCTACTGACATAACGGTGTCAGTAATGAATAGGTTTTACGCGGTTTCTTAAATCCTACTGACACTCTGTTGTCAGTATATGACCATTAGTATGTCAGCAGTTGAAGATGGAGCCCAACATGACCAATTGTATAAATCGTTGTAAACAACTGCTCGCGCATTCGCTTTGTCTTTGGTTTGCAATGACGCAACGGCGCGTTTTGCGTCGTCTACGAATGTGGGACCCCGCTACTGTTACAAATCCTTCTGTTTGCAGCGCAACGAATTGTTGT
>QIGT01000189.1 GCA_003230835.1 Gammaproteobacteria bacterium | reverse complement strand
TCACCTCGTTCAACCACCTAGCACTGAGTCTAGACCCATATTTGGCAGAACGCGGTTATCTGCTGGATGAAAGGAGTTTAGTGCTAAGCCTAGCGCCGTTGAGCCCATATCCATTGCCTAAAGGTTTTACCTTAGTACCCCTAGATCAATGGCTGGTCGCTTACTGCGCACTCACCGGCAGGCAGGAACCGACTAAAACGTTGCACAGCTATATTCTACAAAATATTGTGGGAGAGTGCGGATTCGCCCTTATCCACCTAGACGGTGAATTGGTCTCTTGTGGTCTGGCGGTATTCGAAGCAGACCTTGTGGGCCTCTTCGATATTTATACTCACCCACAACGTCGCAATCGTGGTTTTGCGCGCGAAGTCGTAGAAGGCCTGCTCACTTGGGCCTATCAGCGCGGGGCGAAGCGTTCGTACCTACAAGTGGTGTCAGACAACAAAGCAGCCCTACACATGTACAACCAGCTTGGATTTAGAGAAATCTATCACTATTGGTATCGAATTGGTGCCTAGAAGGGGTACTAGATCCTACTGTCAACCTTGATTCGAAGCGCGATTTTTGAGATGTTTCGTCTTTCGTACTGTTCGCACACCGATAGCTTGCGGTTTTGCGCCTAAAAACAATAACTTAACCCCCGCAAGCTGCATTATCCACGGGTCCCAGTCAGCTCATTCAGTTGAGCAGACGGGCTTCGTCGCCTCTGCAATAACTGCAGAATGGGTTGGGACACCCCATTTGATAATGCAACGGTGTGGTCGCATGCGAGCGAGGACAACGAAGAGAGAGCAACATGAGCGTAGTAGCAACTGGTGGGCTGCCAAAAAAACACGGTTTGTACGATCCAGCCAACGAAAAAGATGGCTGTGGGGTCGGCTTTGTCTGCGATATAAAGGGCAGACCGAGCCATCAAATAGTCACCGAAGCGGTTCACATGAACTGCTGTATGCAACACCGCGGTGGTGTCGGGTATGAAAAGAATACCGGCGATGGCGCGGGTATATTGACCGGGTTACCGCACCGTCTTCTAAACGAAATTGCCAACCAAAGTTTCGGCCAGGCACTACCTGCGGCAGGCCAGTATGGCGTAGGCATCGTATTCATGCCCACAGACAAGTCAGAGCGCACTCAATGCAAAGCTGTGTTCGAAGCTGAAATTGCAGCCGCAGGACAGACCTTTATAGGCTGGAGAACTTTGCCCACCGATCCAGACAAAGCTGACATCGGCAATGCTGCTAGAGTGGCCATGCCACATTTCGAACAGCTGTTCGTCGGCGCTGCCCCAGGCATTACAGGGGACGACTTTGAACGCAAACTCTACCTCATCCGTAAACTCAGCACCCAACAGCTACGCAACGATGCCAGCTTAAAGCAGGCCAAGCAGCTTTACGTCTGCTCGCTATCATCTAAAGTCATCATTTTCAAAGGCATGCTGACGCCAAAGCAGCTGCGCCCCTTCTATCTGGACCTACAAAACCCAAACTATGAAAGCCATCTGGCGATGGTCCATTCTCGGTTTAGTACCAACACTTTTCCTTCTTGGGATCGTGCTCAGCCAAATCGATTCATGAGCCACAACGGCGAGATCAACACGCTGTTGGGCAACGTAAACTCAATGAATGCTCGGCAAGGGGTCGCACAATCTGACTTATTTGGCGAAGACCTAGAAAAACTGTTCCCTATTGTAGAGCCAGATTGCTCAGACTCAGGAACCTTCGACAACGTGCTCGAGTTTCTATTGATGTCAGGTCGCAAGCTACATGAAGCGGTACTGATGATGATACCCGAGGCGTGGCAGCAGCACGCCACCATGAGTGCGGATAAGCGAGCGTTCTATGAATTCAACTCCTGCTTGATGGAGCCTTGGGACGGTCCTGCTTCAATCGCCTTCACTGATGGCACCTATATTGGAGCAGTCCTTGACAGAAACGGATTGCGGCCCTCGCGCTATTACATCACCGATGATGACAAGTGCATCATGGCATCTGAAGTAGGTGTGGTGCCAGTGGATCCTGCACGTGTAGTGGCCAAGGGGCGTCTGCAGCCAGGTAAAATATTCCTCATCGATTTCGACCAAGGCCGAATGATTTCCGACGAGGAGTTAAAAACCGAACTAGCAGGACGCCGCCCCTATCAAAAATGGTTGGATGAAAACCGCTTAGACCTCGCAGAAATCCCCCTAGTTGTGGGCGAAGGTCTATCGAAAGAGAGCCTCACACAACGCATGCAGGCATTTGGATACACTCAAGAAACCATGCAATTCATGTTGCAGCCTATGATCAGCGAACTTCGCGACCCGCTCGGCTCGATGGGCAATGACGCCGCCCTTGCAGTGATGAGTAGTAAGCCACGCATGCTCTACGACTATTTCAAACAACGATTTGCACAAGTCACCAACCCCGCCATCGACTCTATCCGCGAAGAAGTCATCATGGCCTTAGAATGTTACATCGGTCCGGAAAAGAACCTGTTAGACAGTTCTGCTGAACACGCTCGTCGTTTGCGTATCCCTCATCCAATTCTTTCCAATTCTGAACTGGCATCCACGAAATACATGGATCACCGTGGTTGGCGAGCAAAAACCGTCGACATAACATACCCAAGCGGTTCTGGGCAAGCGGGCTTGATCGACGCCCTCCACAGAATCAACCAACAGGCGCGCTTAGCCATCGATGAAGGTTATAGCCTG
>QIGT01000409.1 GCA_003230835.1 Gammaproteobacteria bacterium | reverse complement strand
GGTACCGAAAGCAATTTGTTCGTTAGGGAATCTTTGAATGTTCAATTTTTGTGAGGTATCAAATTTCGCCGGGTCGTAGTTGGCTGCGCCAAAATAGCGAACCACTTTGTCTCCTGCTTTGATTGACTGACCGCGGATCTGTGTATCTTTTAATGCCGTGCGTCGAAAATAGATAACAGGGCTGACCATACGCAGCAACTCATCACGGGCTGAAACTTGTAGCTCTGGGCTCGAGTGATGTTGCCACTCGTACAAACATTCAGGGTACTGTATCAGCAGATGTAATCCCCCTGCGACTAAATTACGAGTGGTATCGCCACCGGCGTCTATTAAAAGCATAAAGAATAATTGAAAATCTATCTCGTCTAAGCGGCGTCCGTCGACCTCGGCGTGAACAATTTGGGAGGCTAAGTCGTCTGTTGGCTGTTGGAGCTTGGTCTGATAAACCTTCTTTGCGTAGCTGAACATTTCCGTGATGGCGCGGGTGTGTTCACCGGCTGGTAAAACATCGGCTGAGGTATGGATGATCTCTGTTAGCTTGTACAACTCGCGGCCATCGGCGAGAGGAATGCCGGTTAGTTCGGCTATAACGTAACTAGGTAGCTCACCGGCCACTTCGGCAACAAAGTCACATTCTCCTGCGTCCATCACCTTGTCGACGATATTTGCAGATAACTCTGCAATGCGAGGGCGCAATGCCGCAGCCGGTCCACGAGTAAATTCTCGACTAATGATGCGGCGAAATTGCGTGTGTTGTGGTGGGTCCATCATCAACAGCATTTTATGTTCGCCGTCAAAGGCTTCGCCCAAAGAGGCATCTGGGTCGGGAATCATCACGGTGGGTTCGCTGGAGAAGAGGTGTGGGGTTCGGCCTATTTCTGCCACATCATCATATCGAGTCAGGGCCCAGAAGCCGGGGCCGTTCTTTTCTTCATGCCAATACACCGGTGCATTTTCTTGCAGCCAGGCATATTGTTCTAGGGGGTGACCGTGGCTAAAGGAAGCCGGGTCTAGCAAATCTATCTTCACTAAGCGTTAGCTCTCCCAGTACGGCTGACGAACAACCCGACGCTGTATTTTACCTGCCGCTGTGCGCGGTAACTCCGCGACGTAGTCGATGGACCGAGGGCATTTAAAATTCGCTAAACGCTCTCGCGTCCAGGTGATCAGCTCATCACTCAGCGTCGTGGAGGCAGTCATACCGGGGTGAAGTTGAACGATAGATTTTACCTCCTCGCCCCATTCGTCATTCGGTACGCCAATGGTGCACACATCGTACACGGCTTCGTGTTTGATGATCTCGCTGTCGATTTCTTGTGGGTAGATGTTTACACCGCCAGATATAATCAGCTCAGCACTACGGCCGGTGAGAAATAAATAGCCGTCTTCATCGAAATACCCCATATCGCCAAGGGTGAAATAGTCGCCTTTGTACGACTTGTCAGTTTTTGCGTCGTCTTTGTAGTATTCAAATCGGCCATTTTCCGGTGCCAGCATGTAAATGGTACCTATTTCTCCAACACTGACTTGCCCGCCTTCTTCGTTTAGTATCTTGTTATCAAACTCAGGACCCGGTCGTCCCACTGTGCCAGGCTTGGTCAACCATTCTTCGGAACCGACTAGGAATCCACCACCGCCTTCTGTGGCGGCATAGTATTCCCAGATCACCGGGCCAAACCACCCAATCATGTCTTGTTTAACGTGAACGGGACAAGGTGCCGCGCCATGGATAAGAAATTTCATCGACGAGATGTCGTATTTGGCCTTTGTTTCCTCTGGCAAGCTTAATAGGCGGTGAAACATGGTCGCGACCATGTGAGTGTGAGTGATCTTGTATTCATCTATGAGGCCCAGGGCTTGTTCTGCATCCCAGCGGTCCATCATGACAATGCCCACGCCAGACCAAAGTGCTTGCACAATGTCGATCAGTAGCGGGGCGGCATGATAGGCCGGTCCGGTGACGAGCTCTCGATCTTTGCCAGGCGTATACCCTGCCGGTGTATCGTTCCACATGGGTGCTTCGGGGATGCGTTGTTTGCGGTACACCCCCTTGGGCTGACCTGTCGTGCCCGAGGTATATAACATGCGCGAACCCAGGGATGGATTGTCGATATCGCTGCCGTCAAAGGTGGCGATGGCGGTTGCAAAATCGATGAATCCTGCGGCCTCACCGCCGACACACAGCTTAAGCTTGGCATTGGGTGCGTGTTCAGCAGCTTCTATTACAACGTCGCCCAATGAGGTATCTACAATAAATGCACTGGCATCACAATTATCGACAATGTAGCCAATCTCTTCGCCCCTTAAATGAAAGTTGATGGGTGTGAATCGAATGCCACTGCGTGTGGTTGCGACCAGGGTCTCGATAAACTCTGGACGATTCTTACAAACGATGGCCACGGAGTCTCCGCTACCGATACCGTGCTGGGCTAGTAAGCGTACCAGTCGATTTGCATTGGCGTTTAATTCGCTGAAGGTACGATCACCATATTCGGTGACTACCGCTGAGACGTCGCCCTGATGTTGTGCATGGTAGGCAATCAGCATACCGTTGTGCACCGCCTGTTCGAGTTCTACTTCAGACATCGCGCTTTTATCCCCTAGTGTTTTCTCAGTGTTTTGTATAACGCACTGCGGGCAGAGGATGCAAGCTATCCGTATGATAATCGGCGCAAAAAGCCCTGCCGACTGGACTGGGCTT
>QIGT01000129.1 GCA_003230835.1 Gammaproteobacteria bacterium | reverse complement strand
ATTTGTTAGTTACACGCTACTAACTGCTGATAGATGTCTGGTGGTGCGGTTTACAATCTTGCTTGCACCTGCATTGGGCTCTGGCGCTAGACCCGTCGCAGCTTAACTGATGTATAGTATCAATAGTGGTGGAGTTGGATACTACCTTCGCACGAACACGCAGCACTTCGGTTGAGACTGTAGCAACCTGGCCCATGGCGCCTCGTTCGGAATCGCTCCACAAGTCAAAAGCGTGACTACCTGTTGTACCCGTAGCTTTTCCTCATCATAGATAACCCTACTGTTTGTGTTAGGTGGCTAAAGGACACAACCCCCTAACAACATCGCTTAAGCATTTTTACACTGCGAATAAAAGATCGGAATTCGAAGGTTTTCGAACACTCAAGACTAACCAGGCGACAAATCATTCGCCAAATATAACCCAATCGCATGATAATTGGGTCGCCTCTGTGCGAACTGAGTTTTGAGAGGCGCGTCAGCTTTAGATGTTACCGCGGTAACGTGAAGTGGCGTGATCGGCGTGGGTGCAATGTCTTGGGTGGTGGGCATAAACTCTCCAGTCGGTGCGTAGAATCTAAATTGCGCAGTACTTTGTTCGGGTCGATGTGCGCGTACTTTAAATCCCTCTTCGTGGATCAAGCGATGATGTCGACGGCACAGCAAGATGAGATTGCTTAGTTTAGTCCCACCTCCATGCGCCCAATGGTGGATATGATGGGCATCGACAAAGCGATGTTGCGTACAACCTGGAAAACGACAACCTTGGTCTCGACGTTGTAAGGCTCTTCTCATAGAACCGGGAACGGTGCGGGTTTTACGACCAATGTGCCCGCCCTCTACGTCATGGAGGACCAACGCGCCATCACAGGTCAACCGCTCTATTGCTGCTTGGGTCAAGCATCTGCCGTGTCGGACTTGTGGTGGCTGTGTGCCATGTGGTGATTGAGCATTGAGCTCTACATGGACGGTATAGCGATCTGCACTTGAACCGGCTGATGTATCTACACTCAGCGCTTGCTCTGCTAACGCCACCAACGCATCCGCTCGCCGTTCCTCAAGGGATACCTGCGCATCACTCTGCTGCATTCCTTTGCTAATCGACTGAATGAGTAGTTCAGCCAATTCTGCAGGTAAACGCACCTTGAATGTCACTTCACCTCGCTCGTGATGCCAGGTCAGAGAGGAACGCGTACTTCCAATTAAACCTTCGGCATGAATGGATTCGTAGTCGCGCATCATGTGTTCGGTCTGTTGCGCGGTAGCGTGTTTAGCCAAATTCAAAAGTGCAACTTCGTTATGCGGCGTACTCACCCGAGTGAGGGCTCTTACCTTGGAGTAACTTACCTTACCTGCAGCGAAAGCGGCAGCTATGGCGGGCAAATCGGTTAACGCGTTAGCCACGCGTACTTTTTCTCGCGCAGCATTAGGACCAATACCGCAGTAGTAGCCCAGCCATTGCACGGTGTTTAAGAAACCCTGGTGTATTGCACAGTGGCCTGTGTCGAACTGTTCGATTAATACCAGCAAACGGTAGGTTGCGATATTGATGCTGGCGTGCAATGCGATGATTTGTTGCGCCAGGTTATCGTCATTTGCTTCTTGATTGAGGGCTTTAATTGAAGTTGGGGGCATCACATTTCTCTTTACTTGTGTCCCAACATTATACTTCAGTCGGCTTAAATATACTGTATATATGCACAGTATTTTTAGTCTTCTAGCACCAGCAAATAGCTTGTATTTCTGTCGCCCGCCCTATCTTCTTCAGTGCGCCTCGCTCTATCAGATCGGTGATATCACGTAACGCCGTATCAGGCGAGCATTGAGGCTCTCTTTAGCATAGTGCTGCCAGATAATCTCCGCACGGACGTCTATAATCTTCAGCGAACGGCAGACAATCAGATATTCCATTGCATACATCACGGCTGCTTGATTCATCTCACCCGTATTGAACCCGGACATTGCCTTGCATCACCAAGCAGTTAGAATGCCTTTGCAATGGACCCCGTATAACAGCTAAGCAGGAAAATATGCCAGCAACAGTGCATCACAAACTCATCGTTCTCGGTTCCGGACCTGCGGGATACACGGCTGCACTGTATGCCGCCAGGGCTAATCTCAAGCCAGTGTTGATTACCGGAGTAGAGGTCGGTGGACAGCTCACCACCACTACCGAAGTGGAAAACTGGCCGGGCGGACATGCGCAACTGCAAGGTCCTGAGCTGATGATGCAAATGGCCGAACATATAAAGCGCTTCGATGCGCAAGCGATTAATGATCACATCCACAGCACAAATTTGTCTAACAAATTATTTCGACTAGAAGGCGATCAGGCGCACTACACTTGTGACGCCCTAGTTATTGCCACCGGGGCGACTGCCAAATATTTGGGTTTAGACTCTGAAGAAAAATTTAAAGGTCGTGGTGTGAGTGCTTGCGCCACATGCGACGGCTTCTTCTTCCGCAATCAGGAAGTCGCGGTAATTGGCGGCGGCAACACTGCCGTAGAAGAAGCGCTATATTTGTCTAATGTGGCCAGCAAGGTTTATCTGGTTCACCGCCGAGACGAACTACGCGCAGAGAAAATATTACAAGACCGTTTGTTTGCTAAAGAAAACATTGAACCCATTTGGAAACACCAACTGACAGAAGTTCTGGGCGATGAATCTGGCGTCACAGGCATACGCCTCACCGGCAATGATGGGGTGGAAAAA
>QIGT01000418.1 GCA_003230835.1 Gammaproteobacteria bacterium | reverse complement strand
CATAACGTTGGTTATTTGAGCCAGCACAGAGTCTTCAAGCGACAAGTTATAATCTGCCGTATCTAGGTTACGTAAATACTGCTCACGAGCACCTAGCTCTTGATTGATCTTCACCACACGAGCAGCCCCCACGGGATCATCACTGGGGTTAACAATGCGCTTGCCGTAGGCGATTTGTTGCTGCGTACCAGCTACTTCCGCACTTAAAGCCTGTAACTGAGTGGCGGCCTGTCGGTTTATCTCAAATGAAGAAATGCGCATGAAGCGACCCTAAACTAGTTAGTTTCTGTCCCGAATACTACGTATTCTGGACAAGAACTGGTTAAGACAATGATCTTAGAAGCACATTAAACATATCGCGTGCCACCGATATCACTTGTGCTGATGCGTTGTAGGCTTGTTCGTAACGAATCAAATTTGCAGCTTCCTCATCTAAATTCACACCGGACACACTTTCTCTATAGCTCTCGGACTGTACCAATAGAGCAGCAGCAGCCTGTTTGTTGACTGAAACCTGACTGGAGGCGGCACCAATTTCCTGTACCAAGCCCGCGAACACTCCAGCAAAAGTCCTCGGCGGATCGCCTACAATTCGCTCTTCAGCGAGCAGCGCCAAAGCCAGTGCGTTACGATTATCTCCAGCCCCCTGACTATTGAAACCTATCGTATACTCGTCACCTGCCTGTACATTGCCGGACATGACAAGATCAAAGCCAAATGCGCTCGATGCATGTACAGGGTTAGCGGCGAACAACCCATCAAGTTGAGTGGTCATTTGAGCGAGCGGTTCTAACAATGTAGTTATTGTTCCCGCCACAGTCACATGACGATAGTTTCCTACCAAATTGCCATTAAGCGTGAGGCTTTGACCGGAGGATGAGGTGACCTCAATACTCTCATTGGGATCACCTTGGAAATGCAGGTTGAGATCATCGCCTTGTTGGGCAACCAAAGTCAGCGTTTGCCCATCAGAAAGTGCGACAATACTCTGGCTTTGCAGCGTTGAGTTCGCATTGATCGCATCAGCTAATTCATCAAGTGAACTGAAACCGGTAATAAGTTGGCCATTCACCGCCAATTCGACTGGCACACCACTGTCGGTATCAACCAGGTTTGATATTTCAAGACTGGTTCGCGCCGAAGCACTGACACCCGCCAGAGTACTGATCTGCTGTGCGATAGCGCGTGCGGAACTGCCTGCTGCTATAGCCACTGTAGGTTGCGACAACACTTCGCCAGTGATCGAATCTAGGCGGGTAATTTGCACTGACCCAGACGGATAATTGTTATTACTTGGGCTGAGATCACTGACTAGGCTCGCCGCAGTCGGCGCTGCTACTGCCGGACCAGAGCTATGCACTACTGTGCTGCCTTGTGCATACGGAAGCACAGAATTCTGTATACCGGGTACGTAAGTTTGTAAGCCGAGATCAGGGTTCAGAGGTTGTGGGTTTCCTGGATTGGAATTGTCCAGAACTTCATATTGCACATCGTTGACAAAACGTACGAGCAACGGTGGCACTAAACTCTGATCATCCCCGAAAATACCACTCATCGAATCAGTAATCGCCCTTACCGTCATGACTGCCGAGCCTTGGTTCGCAACACCTGCCTCAATCAAAACCGGACTTGAGAGGGCCAAATTGCTCACATCGCGCAACGCAACACTCATCTCCGTGCCAATACTGGCGTAGGGCCGAATCCTAATGGTCTGCCCAGGTTGAAAATCTCCAGCAGCAAACTCAATTCTTAAACCATCAAATTCGACAGTTTGAGGCGTGGTAAGAGAGGCGCCTTGAAAGACCATCTCTCCATCGATAGATCTTTCAATCGTAAATGAACCATTTTCAGCAACCCGAAATTCGTAGTCCGAAGGTTCGAACGAGAGCGGGTCGTCAATGAAAACATTCACTGTGGCTGTTGCCAGTGAACCATTGCCGTTGTCGAAGGCAACAATTCGCTGGCCTACTAAGTTTGGGTTGTTGATATCACTAAAGAAATTCAACCCAAATTCGCCATTCGCATCAATGCCAAGACTTTGTTGTTGATTGAAAGCGACCGTGATAGAGGCCGCCATATAACCAATTTTATTTTGCGCGGGTTCTAACACCTGGCTTCTGTAGCTTAATAAACCACCCAACTCGCCGCCACTGATTGCCGAAGTGATATTTTGGCTAACAGAGTTTCCAACAGGATGGAGCATCACAGCCCCTTGAGAAGATATATTCAGTTGTGCTGCCTGAGCACCGAGAACAAGCGTCTGCCCCTTGCCAATAAAGACACTCACCTGCCCATCAGCTTGTTCCGATGTGGTAACACTGACGAGCGAGGCCAGCTCTTTGAGCAGCAGATCGCGTTGATCCAGCAGTTGATTGATCGAACCAGAAGCCGGATCGCCTTGAACGTTCGCAATACGCACGTTGGAATCGGCGATCAAGCCTGCCAAGTCGTTGACCTGATTAGCAGCAGCATCTAGCGAGGAAACGATATCAATACTTTGTTGGTTAATGCGCTCTGCAACACCTTGAAATCGCTGTGCAAGCGACTCACCTCGAGACAAGACAAACTGTCGAGCGGTCGAGTCAGACGGGTTACTTGACGCATTATTCAGCGCATTGAAAAAGTCTTGCAGTGCACTATCTAAACCAAACCCATCATCAAACAGCGAACCCTCTAATTGGCCAATTCGCGTAGAAAATGTGTCGAGTTCAC
>QIGT01000165.1 GCA_003230835.1 Gammaproteobacteria bacterium | reverse complement strand
TGAGTAAATAGATGCCAAAAATGTTCTTCCAGAGCAGCAACAGCGACCTTTCCAGCATCACGGGTTTCATAAATCTGATAGCGTGGAGAAGCACCTTCAAGCAGATTCCATGTTTTGTCTTGTGCGGTATTCGAGAATCGGCTGCATTCACGGAAGGGTTGCAGGTTGCCCGTGATGTTGATATCCAGATAACAGCCTTGCCCACTTTGTTCGCGTTGTCGAAGTGCCAACAGGATATTGATAACGGCAGGATAAGAGCCTGCGGCAATGTCGGCCAACAAAGCTGATGGCAGAGGGATGATTCCGTCTCCTGCTGAACGATGCAACAATCCCGCCTCGGCCTGAAAATTCAGGTCATGTCCTGGCCGGCTTTGCGTCTGGCCAAAACCCGAGATGGCACAGTAGATTAAACCAGGATTTAATAACTTCATTTTGTTGTAGCCCAAGCCCAGGCGATCCATTACGCCCGGTCGATATGATTCAATAATGATATCGGTGTGACAAATTTGAGTCAACAGAAGCTTCAATGCCGCCATATCCTTAAGATTCAGACGCTGGCAGGTTTTGTCCCGATTGAGCCATTTGTAGGCAGGTGAATCCATGCCAGCAAACGGAGGGGCGGTCAGTGGGTCGCCGGTTGGCCGTTCAATCTTGGTCACCTGAGCTCCAGCGTCAGCGAGCAGTCTGGCAGCAAGCGGCCCTGGGATGAAAGAAGAAAAGTCGAGCACTTGAATATTTGTCAGCGATTTTTTCGTTAGTATCATGATTTCTTGGTGCTCTTAGGCAGGAGGCTGTCCGAGAATAGAGAATCTATTGCAGATCATACCGGTCTGAGAATGATTTGCAATCGGCATCGTCATTTTGGTGATTCGAGCTTTTCATCTGGTGGGTAAAGTACGGTAGAATGCCACTGCTTTGGGCTAAGGGAAGAGCGTAGTCCGACATTCCGGTTGGAAGACATCGATTTCATGGTGGTCATGGGTAGTAACTCACATTTTATGAGAAAAGTTTGTTCGGGAACGAAAGCTTAAACGAGGGCAAGCTGTGTTGAGGGAGAACTTTTCGTGGTGGGGCGAATGCTGGATGTACTTAACAAGAATCAGGTTTAACAAGAATCAGGGGAAAATCTGGCTAAGGACAGCTTTTCCACAGTAGGTTCTCTGTTCTCGGGGCAGGCTCCTAAGGATTACAGTGATTGAGGTTTGATAATTGAGCAATGAATATACTCATCAGTAATGATGATGGCTATCTTGCAGCAGGTTTATCCGCGCTGGTCGAGGGTTTCAAGGGGGTTGCCACAACAACGGTTGTGGCCCCGGACCGTAACCGTAGTGGAGCTAGTAACTCATTGACACTACAACACCCACTCCGTGTACAACAAGCTGAAAATGGCTATTATTACGTTGATGGCACGCCAACAGATTGTGTGCATCTGGCAGTTACCGGGTTTATGGATCAGGAACCGGATATGGTAATTTCCGGAATCAATCATGGCGCCAATCTGGGTGATGACATCCTTTATTCTGGAACCGTGGCTGCCGCTATGGAGGGGCGGTTCCTGGGTTTTCCAGCGTTGGCGATTTCGTTGGTGGGTGATCCTTGCAGGTATTTTTCAACCGCAGTACAGGTAGTGACCAAGTTGTATGCACATATTCAAAACAGACCGCTTGCAGCAGGGGTTATTCTCAATGTCAATGTGCCGGATTGCCCGGAAGCAGAGTTACAAGGCTGGGCGGCGACCCGACTGGGTCATCGTCATCGTGCAGAATCGGTGATAGCGGATACGGATCCTCAAGGTCAAAGAATTTATTGGGTAGGTTCAGCGGGATCTGAGGCGGATGCTGGTCCGGGCACTGATTTTTATGCTCTTGCCCATGGTCAGGTATCGATTACACCGTTACACATCGATTTAACCCAACATCGGGAATTGCCGGGGCTAGCACAATGGTGCCAGGAGTTGGGTTAATGAGGTATTACGTTTGAGCCCACAGCGATTCAGCGGTATCGGAATGACCTCTTTGCGTACACGCCATCGTTTGATACGGCGTTTGCGGGAACAGGGTATCAGTGACCCGCGAGTTTTAAGTGTCATGGAACAGATTCCACGACATATTTTTGTTGAAGAGGCACTGGCACATCGTAGTTACGAAGATATTGCCTTGCCAATCGGTCATGGCCAAACCATATCTCAACCTTATATTGTCGCCAGGATGACCGAGTTGTTGATCGCTGACGGGGTGCCTCACACCGTGCTCGAAATTGGTACCGGATGCGGTTATCAGACGGCTGTTCTGGTGGCACTGGGTTGTCAGGTATACAGCATCGAGCGTATCCGGCCACTGCAGTTGGAAGCTATTGAGCGATTAAATACTTTGCACTTTGATCGAGTTAATTTTCGCTATGCCGATGGTGCGGTCGGCTGGCCGGAACGTGCACCATTCGATGCGATTATCACAACTGCCGCACCCAGCCAGGTGCCACAGGCACTGGTCAATGAACTCGCTGTCGGCGGTCGCATGGTAATTCCATTGGGCCTGGATGAGCAGCAATTGTGCCTGATTCGACGGACTACGACTGGCATAGAACAACAGATGTTCGATGCGGTTATTTTTGTGCCAATGTTGAGCGGTATTCGCTAGCAGGCTGTCCGGGAATAGGAGCCGTAGCGAGGGGAAGAAGCTGCTTTGAGGAAGATTTTTTCATGATTTGAGGCGAATACTGGTTGTATTTAACGAGAATCAGGGGAAAATCTGGCCAAAGTCAGCTTATCCGCAGTAGGTTTTCTATTCTCGGACAGCCTCCTAGGGGTTCTCTGTTCTCGGGCACCGATTGTTAACGTATTTTAAGGAATATTATAAATAAATGAAGTTATTTTCGCTGTTGTATGATCGAGTACTGATCTGGTCTCGCCACCCACAGGCATCTTGGTATTTAGGTGCTATGGCCTTTGCGGAATCTTCATTTTTTCCCATTCCCCCGGATGTGATGCTGGTTCCGATGGTTTTGTCTCGCCCCCAAAAGGCATGGGTATTGGCCACGGTAACTTCTGTTGCGTCTGTTCTCGGTGGTATGTTTGGTTACGCCATCGGAGCCTTGTTATTTGCAGAAATTGCCCAGCCATTGATTGCTCTGTACCATTTTCAGGCCGACATGCTGGTGGTTCAGAACTGGTTTCGTGACTATGGGGTATGGATCGTATTCATTGCCGGGTTCTCTCCACTGCCGTATAAGGTTTTCACCATTTCAGCAGGGCTCATGGCCATGGCCTTGGTGCCCTTTCTGCTGGCTTCAGCTATCGGTCGTAGTGCCCGGTTTTTTCTGGTAGCGGGTTTGATCTACTGGGGCGGGGAAAAACTGGAACACAGCTTGCGCCGCTATATTGATATCCTGGGATGGTTCACCGTTGCAGCCATCGTGTTGGTAATACTGTATTTTAAATATTCCTAGGAGATTCTTTGTCGGTATATTTGAAAATAATATGCACAGTTCGATTCGCTTTTTTGCTGGCCAGTATGATGGTGCTAACAGCTTGTGCAGATCGGCCTCATGTCACGGTTTCGGAACGTTCGGTCAATTATCCGAAAACGCGTGTTATTGTGGTTCGCCTGCCTCGCTATTATCAGGTGCAGGAAGGGGATACTCTGTACAGTATTGCCTGGACTACCGGGCTCGATTATATCTTGTTGGCAAAGTGGAATGGTTTGAAGCAGCCGTGGAGAATTTATCAAGGGCAGCGGTTGCGGCTGCGTTCACCTGTATCCAAGGTCCGTCGTCGGCGCACTAGAAGCACAGCAAAAGTGCGCCACCAAAACAGCGCAAGACCGATAATAAAACCAGTAACGAGTCGCCGTAATTTTGTTGTCAATCAACCGGTACGCACTTGGATCTGGCCGGCTAAAGGCAAGGTAATCAGCCGCTTCAGTCTGGCCAGTGGGCGTAAGGGTATCAATATCAAGGGACGGGCCGGTAGTGCTATTCGTGCCGCTGCAGCTGGTCGCGTGGTCTATGCGGGTAATGGCCTGCGAGGATATGGTAATTTGGTGATCATCAAGCATAACACCCGATTCTTGAGTGCCTATGCGCATAATCAGGTACTACTGGTTAAGGAGGGCCAACAAGTACGACGGGGCCAACGTATAGCCAAGATGGGTAGTAGCGGGAGTAATCGAACACAGCTGCATTTTGAGGTGCGTCGTCAGGGCAAGCCTGTCGATCCTCTACGTTTATTGCCTCGTCGTCGCTGAAAGTGATTTCCCCTGGAATTCGGGATTACATGAAGTATCGAGTGGAATCATATAATAAATAATCGTAACTCTTGAATAACAAAATCGTAAGTGCTTGATTTTGCTATTCTCGGATTGGGAGCCGCAAAGCGGGGTGAGACGCTATTCAGCGTATTCATCTTTTGTCCCATTACGGCGTGTGTTCGTACTCGAATGGTCTTATAGGACCTATATGCTCACATTCTCCGTGCGAAAATGCCTCGCACTGAAGCAAAATCTAAACACGCTGAATCGTTACAAATAATCTACAAATAATTCTAAAGTCCCTGGTTCTGTTGCCGATAACGGGGTTGAGGCGTCTGTGTGAGTGGCGCCCGAGGAGTGAGGAAAATGGATCATAGTCTTGCAATTAAACAAAAGTCACAGCTAGAGCCTCGAAGCGCCGTACCATCATCGGCGGTGGTAGTTCCATCCAACGAGAATGCGCCGGATGGAGATGAGAAAGTGCGGGGTAATTTCGTTGATGCCACCCGTATGTATTTACGTGAAATAGGTTATTACTCTCTTTTGTCGGCAAAGGAGGAGGTTTTTTATGGACGACTCAGCCAACGAGGTGATGCTGCTGCCCGACACAAGATGATCGAAAGTAATTTACGCCTGGTGGTGAAAATTGCCCGTAGATATATCAATCGGGGACTGGCATTCCTTGATTTGATCGAAGAAGGTAATCTGGGGCTGATTC
>QIGT01000206.1 GCA_003230835.1 Gammaproteobacteria bacterium | reverse complement strand
TGAAGAACAAACAGATTCGCATTCCTTCAGGCGTGACCCGATAGCGATTTGTCCCCTTCACTCGGACAATGATGCCATGCAGCCGTAATCGTCTCAAATCATAGGTCATCCTGCCCGGTGTGTACATATCCTCCGGAATGCCCAACAGTTGCGCTACATGCTGGCGTAGATTGGCGTTGCGGAATCCTCGAGGGAGCAACAGAAACAAACATAAGGCCTGAAACAAGGCCATGGTACGCTCATTCCCAAAAACCAGGGCAGAAGCCCGCTGCCCATCAACAACCTGAGGTCGGTTCACCCGCTCAAAGGTAGCATGACCCAATTGGCAGTCCTGGCTGATCTTTTCGACTTCAAGGAGTCGTCGGTTGGCGGTAAAGCCGATCTTGCGCAATGCAGGTAGATTCTTCAGCAGACGTCCAATACCAAAGTCACGGGTATGGTTGATGGTGGTTTCGGTTCTCAGTGCTCGTCCTTCTTTAAAGTATTGCTTGATCCTGGAGTTTTTGTAGCTGACATGCAGCGTGGGGATCACCCCGTGGGTAATGACGCGGGTCGAGAAACGACCCGGCGTTCGCTTGGTAACTCTTCTATCAAAAATCAAGCTCACTTTATCCGGGCGACCCAAATCCAGATTCTCCCGAATCACTTCTTCAAACAGTTGTCGACCACTGAGCGGGCGGTCGAACACCTGGGTTCTAGCAAATTCAGCCTGCAAAATAGAGAACCGGTAGCGAAACCCAGCGGCTCGGTCTTCGGTTGTAAAAGGGTGGGGTAGACGAGCGAGCCATTTACGCACCACGCCTTCAATCCTGGCTTCATCCAGTTCATCAAGAATTTGTTGTAGCCGAGCCGGATCCGCACAAGTTCGTATACCGTTATCCAGCGCCTCGTAGGCGATCCCTTCTTTCTCCAATTGCCGTTTGGCATATTCGTGACCATTGAGGTTGACACGTGCTGTATAGGGAAAATAAGAAGAAAACTTGATGAACAATGGTCCAAAGTCTGTATCCACCAGATAGAAGTAATACTGATTGCACAGCACCGTTGAACGATGCAACCAGGGGAAAATAGCCCCGGTGATAGGATGGGTCTTTTTACTCACACGAAAAGCACTAAACTTCTCCTGGGCAACGCCGACATACAGAACCCCTTCGGTTTGATGAAAGTGCTGCAGGCGTTTCTTGGTCTCTTCATCCTTGCGCTGCCCTTTGTGAAATCGAACCTTCTCAAGATCATTGTGCTTGATGAAGCGGTGGATGTCGGCAACAAACGTTTTACTCATTGGAGCCATTAAGGTTGTTGATGCCACTACCGCACCACGATGGCCTTTGAAGAAATGGACAACACCACCACCGGTCTGGAGCATGGGCTGATAGGCATTAATATACATGCGATCAATCCCCTCGATATCCAAAGTAACCTTGTCTTCTAACAATTCACCCAGATTTTGTTCTATCATAGCATTGGCTCCGGTTGGCACTTGGGTGTTTCACCCTCCTGCCGCTTGTTCGGCTATGACAGAAGTATAATACTTCTGATGACCAACCGGAGCCCCCTCAGGACTCGTCGGTCTGAGGCGTAGCCTCGCTAGATGTTCAAGAAGGAATCGCCGGACCCAGGGTCCAAGCGAGGCTGAATTAGTCATGATGTGTCTCCATAGCATAGCGCTCGAAGCGCAAGCTCGCTTCGTGCATCAGTTCCGGGGTAAGTGTGAGGTAACGTTGAGTAGATGAAAGGTCGACATGGCCGAGATAGGTGGAAAGTTGCGGCAATAGACGCTGAACATCCGTGCCGTTGCGATACCAGGCAACCAATCGATGAGTCACTCCGGTATGGCGTAAATCCTGCAGCCGGGGCTGGTAGCGGGCGCCGTCCCGACGTTCGATGCCGGCAACAATTCGGAGCCGTCGAAAAGCGCTTCCAACAGCGGATTTGCTTAGCATTCGGCCATCCTGGAAGCAGAAAAATGGTGCATCCGGATCGTATGCGTAGGTGAGATTGCGTTGTTGCACGTATTGGTTCAGTGCCGTGGTCAGGTCTCTACCCAATGGCACCAGTCTGGTTTTATAGAACTTGCTCACCCGGATATACAACAACGCTTGATCAAGATTGACATCCTTCATTGTCAGGTGCCGTCCTTCACCGGGGCGAAGACAGGCCCCGTAGGACAACAGGATCAAGTTACGCAAGACATACGCATCGAAGGGAACACGCCGGCCACAGGCTGCCGGTGTAGCGTCCAGCAACCGTTTTAGTTCGGCCGAAGAATAGATGTACGGAACAAAAGGCGGCGGCAATTGAGGACGGTTGAAAGGAAATGGTGAAATTATCGTGTGATCGCGCGCCACTACAAAACGATACAACCCGGCAAGCGCTGAGTGTTTGCGCTGCCAATAGCTGGAGATGGGTATCCCACCGTCCAGATAGGTCTTTATGTGGTCGGAGGTGACCGATGCGATTGACACATCGCCCAGACAACGACAAAAAGAGGCGAGGACACGGGCTTCAGTATCGAAACGCATGCCAAGCGCACGTCTATAAGCCACAAACTCGGTTACAGCATCGGCGAGTTTCATAGCACACCTCCCAAATTGAGTTCCGCCACCTGACGCAAGCCATCGACGTCAACTTTGGCATAGTGCAAGGTGGTGGAGGCGCTACGATGCCCGAGCTGATCGCCGATTTGTTTCAGAGAAAAGCCACCGGCCAATAAGTGCCTCGCACAGGCATGACGCAAACAATG
>QIGT01000205.1 GCA_003230835.1 Gammaproteobacteria bacterium | reverse complement strand
TGTTCCTGAAAGCCCTTCGGCGGCCTATCATACTGAACACTATGGTGATAAGCCGTATACAGATTTCAAAGCTGATTTCGAAGCAGGCCTGACGCATTGGGATGCTAACGAATGGGCGAAGTTGTTCAAACGTTCCGGGGCGGGCTACGTCGTATTGGTGACCAAGCACCATGACGGGTTTTGTTTGTGGCCCAGCCAAGTGACCAATCCGTATCGTGCTAACTGGCACACGCAACGCGATGTGGTGGGTGAATTGGCCGAAGCCGTACGCGCACAAGGGTTACGTTTCGGGATTTACTATTCAGGAGGAATAGATTGGAGTTTTAATTCCACCCCAGTGCGAACATTGATTCAATTCATTGGCTCTATGCCGGGTGGGGCGTATCCGGCTTATGCAGAAGCTCATATTCGTGAACTTGTTGAACGCTATCAACCCAGTATTCTGTGGAATGATATCTCTTGGCCTACTTCTCTCAAGCCGATGTTACAGATGATGGCAGACTACTATGAGGCTGTGCCAGAAGGAGTGGTCAATGATCGATGGATGCATCGAAATTTTGTGATGCGTATGCTGAGCTTGAAGCCTGTGCAATGGCTTTTAGACAAATGGCTTGAACGCCGCATACGGAAAAAAACTGAGGCAGGTGATACCGACAAGGGGCTTATCCCACCTATGCCAGCACATTTCGACTTTCGCACACCTGAGTACACAACTTTCGATACCATTCAACCGCAGAAATGGGAAGCGACACGCGGCATGTCTGCTTCATTTGGTTTTAATCGCGCGGATACCGAAGAACACTACGAAGACAAAGGAGAATTGGTCCGAAGCTTCATTGATACGGTATCGAAGAATGGTAACCTACTGTTGAACGTGGGGCCGCGTGGTGAAGATGGCAGCATTCCGGATCCTCAACGCCAACGTCTTGAGTATCTTGGTGATTGGCTGCGTAAAAATGGTGAAGCTATATATGCAACGCAACCCTGGCAACAAGCAGAAGGTATCACTCAATGTGGTGTACCGATTCGTTTTACTTGGGCCAAAATTGCGGGAGATTTGAGCAGCGATGAACGCCGCGGTAGAGGCAGTAGAAACGTCTATGCAATATTGATGGGCTCAACTAATAGCACAGACATTTCGATAGAGTTACCACGCACCTTGCAATGTGCATCCCAGGTACGGCGAGTCTCTGACGACACTCTATTTGCAGGGGCGGTGAAAGAAACATCTACGGGACAACTGCTGAGTTTTAACTTGGATGCACCGTTATCTTCAAGTCCAGCGTATGCGTTTGTTATCGGATCGCAGGAGTAGGCGAAGTAGAAGCTATATGTGATAGCTTGTCTGGATTTCTGACGACGTATATCACCGCTGTGTTGCCAGCATCATCTTCTTTCAAGCATAGTGTTCCTACTACTTTGTCGTTCTCATACAGCAAAATTCCAGGTTGACTGTTGACGATTGTTTCTTTGATTTTTAGGTTCGACCAAAAATTTTGCCAGATGTTATGCAACAGCGCAACCACATTTAGCCTGCCGCGAATGATCTGCTTCATGGCCATCACTTTGCCCCCGCCATCGCTCCAAAACTCCACGTCTTCGGCTAACAAGTCTGTAAGTGCTTGCGGATTGTTGTCATTCAAGGCGTGTAGAAACGCCTTGAGAAGGGTTTCACTTCTTAGCTGAGACGTTTGGCTTCGAACATTCTGTACGGTTAGATGTTTCTTCAACCTAGAGTTCACCTGGCGGCAGGCTATGTCTGTCATTTTAACTACTTTGGCCGTGTCGGCATAGGAGTAGTCGAACACTTCGTGGAGCAGATATACCGCTCGTTCCACAGGTGTTAGACGTTCCAGTAAAAGCATGAATGCGGTGGTGAGAGATGCGGCTAGCTCAACATCGTTAAGACTGGTGTAAGTATCTTCTTCAACCACCGGTTCAGGAAGCCAGGTGCCGATATAGTCTACTCTTTTACGTTGTGCGGCTTTTAGCATGTCAATGCAACGACGTGTGCATACACTCATCAGCCAAGCCTCGGCATTTTTTATATTTGAGACCTCAGCTTCGAGCCACCTAACGTAGGTGTCCTGTAAAGCGTCTTCCGCGTCTGCGATAGAGCCCAGCATGCGATAAGCGATACCCCACAGCCGTGGCTTTGCCAGTAAGAAAGAATCTTTAGAATCTAGCGGAGTAGGCACAACATAACTCAGGGTTGGAAGTACTGGTGTTTGGGTTAAAAGGTGCTTGCATGGGCGGCCATCTGTATTCTATTCCAAGTATTGATCATAACGACGACCAGCATAAGAGTACCAATATCTTCATCGCTAAGATGCTTTTGCAGGTTTTTGTGTAAGCTGTCGAGGTCCGCTTTGTTACCGCGAAGTGTGAGAGCTTCGCCCCATGCTAGTGCCGCGCGCTCACTGCCTGAGTAAAAGTTTGTGTCTTGCCACACGACGATGTGGTCAAGCTTATCTTGGGCTTCGCCATCCTTCCGAGCCTCAGAATTGTGTAAGCCCACGCAATACACACATCCATTGATGAGTGAAATGCGAAGTTTAACTAAATGCATAAGCATCTTGTCCAAACTGGAATTTTCGATAACAGTTTCTACTGCAGCAAGCGCCTGTAAGCCTTCCGCAGCCGTGCGTGCCATATGTAGTCGGTCATTAGTCATGTTTGATTGTCGGTCATTAGTCATGTTTGATTCTTCGCTGTAATTGTACAATTAGCCCTATGCTAATAAAGACGATTCATCGTGGGGTTTGTGACAAGAGTTGACGCACTTTACGGAAGAGTCGGCTGGCAATAAAATGCTTGCGCATATTGCTCCAACATAGAGTATTTTAGTCTCGGAAACTTAAAAGTAGGAGAGAGGTAATGTTAGATCTTCATTATTGGCCCACCCCGAATGGTAAAAAAATCACTATTCAGTTAGAAGAATGTGGATTGGAATACAATTTAGTGGAATGCAATATAGGCAAAGGGGATCAATTTACGCAAGAATTCTTGCAGATCAATCCAAACAATCGCATGCCTGTTCTTGTCGATCACGATCCGGCAGATGGTGGCGGGGCACTGAGTGTATTTGAGTCCGGCGCCATCATGCTCTATCTGGCGGAGAAAACGGGTCTATTTATGCCGCACGAGGTACGTGCGCGATACGACGTGGTTCAGTGGGTGATTTGGCAAATGGCTAATCAAGGTCCGAAAACTGGAGAGTGTGGTCATTTCAGGAGGCTCGGTGAAGACCATGGTGACCAAACCTATGCCGTTACCCGTTTCACCGACGAAGTGAATCGTTTCTATGGTGT
>QIGT01000015.1 GCA_003230835.1 Gammaproteobacteria bacterium | reverse complement strand
TCTATTCTAGAAGGCACTCCGATAATGAAATCTATCCGTCCGTTGTTAGACGAAGCGCGTGCTTCCGGTATCGGCCTGGTGGGAATGAAAGCGGGGCGGTATATTGCTGGTAGAAGATTTCTCGGATGGGGCAACCCTGATGCGTTTGATGAGTTTTACGACGAGAACCTTATGCGCTCCAAGCTCTCAGCATTCCAGCGCAGTTATGCCTTCGTACTCGAAAACGGGCTCGATGTAGTCAACGCTGATATGCAAAGCATCGCGCACCTAAAAGAGAACTTTGTCGCCGCAGCAACCTCAGCGGATTATTTCAATATTGCCTAACGAAGTAGGGTCACTCAGGGCACTTTTCTATCAGCCTAATTGCGGACTGTCCGGGGACATGCATCTTGCAGCCCTAGTCGACCTAGGGGTGCCCGAAGGTTGGCTGCGAGAACAATTATCCAAACTGCCGGTGACAGCCGAATTTCAGCTGTCCTTACGAGCCGGCGAAAAAATGGGCATCTCTGGTACTGTAGCCAAGGTGCACACGCAAGATCAGCACGATCACCGCCATCACAGCACTATTGTCAAAATGATTCAGGATGCACAGTTCAGCCAAGGTATCGAACAGCGCGCCCTCGCCATTTTCAAAAAAATTGCCGAAGCTGAAGGTAAAATCCATAACATAGAGCCAGACAAAGTGCATTTCCACGAAGTCGGCGCCATCGACTCTATCGTCGACATCGTCGCTGCCGCCATATGCATCGAACACTTCAATCCAGATGTGGTGATTTGCAGCCCTGTTGAAGTAGGCAGTGGCTATGTTGATTGTGCTCACGGACGCTTTCCTGTGCCTGCGCCGGCAACTCAAGAGCTGCTCAGCAACACCCCGTGTACATACGGTACCGTATCAGGAGAATCTACCACGCCCACTGGCGCTGCAATTCTAGCTGCAAGCGTAGATGAATTTCAGCCTAAGGGGATTTTCTCCCCAGAACGCATTGGCTATGGCGTGGGCCACAAAGATTTCGAAATTCCTAACGTTCTGCGCGTTGTTTTGGGGACATACCAACCCAGAGTTCAAAACGGATCCGAGAAAAATTCAACCCACTATAAGATTGAAACAAACATCGACGACATGTCACCAGAAGCATATGCACCACTGATAGACTCGCTATACAAAGCTGGGGCCGTAGACGTCTATCTCACTGCGATCTCAATGAAGAAGAACCGACCAGCCCAGTGTATTACCGCCATCTGCGATGCCACTCATCAGCAAGAAGTGTCGGATGCCTTGTTGAATGAATCTACAACCATTGGTTTACGTGTTATACCTTTCGCAAAACAGGTCTTACCAAGAACATCCCAGGTGATTCAAACCTCATTAGGATCTGTCGACGTTAAAGTGGTTACTCAGCCCAATGGAGTGCGCCGTTGGAAGAGTGAACATGACGACGTACGCGCGCTAGCCCAGGCGAACAACCTAGACTACCCGATAGCCAAGACACGCAGAGATCAAGAAGTAACCATCTACTTTTTAGACAACTAGTATTATCTGCGTCCACTGCGCGAGCGTCCTTTAGGACGTGCACCGTAGCCTCGAAAGCCTCGCTTATTCTTTCGCGCCGTCTTACTCACGGTGACTACCCTGGTGCCACCCTTACGCACAGATATCGATTCTGCGCCCTGAGGCACTTGCATGATGTTAGCCGGTTGCAACCGAACTTCATCTGCGCCACTGCTCGGCGCAAACTGTGGATTGCCGAAATGGGTAACACCGTCGTCATCTACCCAGGTAACCACCGATTTAGTATTTGCGTGCACACTTGACGTTAAGGCAAGCAGGCTTATTACGAACAATATCAATAGGTTGTAGTACATAGCTCATCCCCCAACGAACTGTTATTAACTACGCTACATCCTACCGATAAATACTCTAATGCATGCAATCACTTTGTAAGCAGCCTGTTAGCGTGTTATGCAACAGCGCCGCTATCGCGCAAAGCCGCCACTTCGCCTTGGCTAAAACCAGCCTCTAGCAATACTGCATCGGTACTACTACCCGGCGCGACCGCCAGTGTGGGTAAGGTCGCTGTTGTACGCGAAAATCGCGGCGCGGGCGCAGCTTGCTTGACTCCCCCATTCTCCACAAAGGTGCCTCTTTCTTTGTTATGCGGGTGATGAAACGCCTCATCAAAATTCAACACCGGTGCGTAACAAATGTCCGTACCGAGCATTATAGAGTCCCATTCATCCCTAGTTTTACTGCGAAACACAGTTTCAAGCTTGGCACGTACTTGAGGCCATTCTTTCCGACTCATTTGTCGCGGCAAATTTTCGTCTTGATTCAGACCGGTTTTTTCTAGTAACAAGGCATAGAACTGTGGCTCGATAGAGCCTATGGATATGTGTTTTCCGTCCTTTGTTTCGTAGGTCGCATAAAAATGCGCACCACCGTCAAGCAAGTTAGTACCACGCTGGGGTGACCAGTGCCCGGTGTTCATGATGCCGAAGACAGCATTCATCAACAGCGCCGAACCATCTGTCATAGCCGCATCAATGACTTGCCCCTGCCCTGACTTGGTGGTTTCAAACAACGCAGCAACTATGCCAAACGCGAGCAACATACCGCCGCCGCCAAAATCACCCACTAAGTTAAGTGGTGGCACAGGATTACCTTCTTTCTCCCCTATCGCGTGCAGTGCCCCGGATAGCGAGATATAGTTAATGTCGTGACCTGCAGCGCTGGCCATCGAGCCCGTCTGCCCCC
>QIGT01000422.1 GCA_003230835.1 Gammaproteobacteria bacterium | reverse complement strand
CCTGGTTTAACAACGTCGAGTCCAAACCGGGTGTCGGGTACCCCAACGACTGGGAAAATCAAGACAAGTGGAAAGGCGGCTGGGAACGAACGAAGAGTGGAAAGCTCCAGCCTAAAATGGGTGGCAAATTAAAGGTGCTGTCCAAAATATTCGCCAATCCGGACATGCCGCAAATAGACGATTACTACGAACCGTTTGATTTTGACTATCAACATCTTCATACCGCGCCGCTGTCTCAGCACCAACCCACAGCGCGCCCGCGCTCGTTGTTGAGCGGCAAACGAATGGAAAAAATTGAGGCTGGGCCTAATTGGGAGGAAATTCTCGGCGGAGAGTTCGATAAGCGCAGCCAAGATAAAAATTTTGACAATATTGAAAAGCGCATCTAC
Organism: Gammaproteobacteria bacterium; assembly: GCA_003230835.1. Taxonomy (GTDB): domain Bacteria; phylum Pseudomonadota; class Gammaproteobacteria; order Pseudomonadales; family Azotimanducaceae; genus UBA4421. Next base: position 2,366 of record QIGT01000422.1, on the reverse strand, counting down.
GGCGAATACGAAAATACATTCATGATGTATATACCCCGCTTGTGTGAACACTGTCTAAATCCATCTTGTGTCGCCTCGTGCCCAAGTGGGGCTATCTATAAACGAGAAGAAGACGGCATAGTCCTAATCGATCAAGATAAATGCCGCGGCTGGCGCATGTGCGTAAGCGGGTGCCCGTATAAAAAGATATATTTCAATTGGAAGAGTGGTAAGTCGGAAAAGTGCATCTTCTGTTTTCCACGTATAGAAGCGGGTGAACCGACGGTCTGTTCGGAAACTTGTGTAGGGCGTATTCGCTATTTGGGCGTATTGCTGTATGACGCTGATCGAATTGAAGAAGCCGCTTCCAGCGAAAACGATACTGATCTTTACGCAGCCCAATTGTCCATATTTCTTGACCCTCATGACCCCGAAGTTATTGCACAAGCACGCAGCAGCGGCATAGATCAATCCATTATAGACGCAGCACAACGCTCTCCCGTATATAAATTGGCAGTTGATTGGAAATTGGCGTTACCTTTGCACCCCGAATATCGCACGTTACCTATGGTGTGGTATGTACCACCACTGTCCCCGATTCAAGGTGCTGCTGATGCGGGTTCCATTGCTATGAATGGGGTGATTCCAGATGTCGATGCATTGAGAATTCCTATTCGATACCTCGCCAATATGCTCACTGCTGGTGACGAAGTACCGGTGCGTTTGGCGCTTAAACGGCTTTTAGCTATGCGCGCTTACAAACGCGCCGAACATGTAGAGGGTGTGCAAGACGAATCGGTATTGCAGGACGTAGGGTTGTCGGTGGCTCAAGTCGAAGAGATGTATCGATATTTGGCTATCGCCAACTATGAGGACAGGTTTGTCGTGCCCAGTGCGCACCGCGAAGACGCGCTGAAACATGCTCAGCACGAGGCAAATGGCTGTGGGTTTACTTTTGGTAACGGGTGTAGCAACGGTAACAGCGCGACAAACATCTTTGGGGCGAAAAAAGCCAATCGCAAAGACATCATCTCCACAGTTCAAATTTGGGAAAAGTAAGATGGAAATTCTCAGAGTAATCGCTAGGCTATTAGACTATCCCAGTTGCGAAGCAGCCAAGCATAGCCACGAATTTGTAGACGCCATTCGCGTTGCCAAAGAAATCCCTCCGAATCGTCGGCAGGAGTTGATCGATCTTGTAGAAGACATCTATGCACGCGACCTTCTGGATGCCCAAGAATGTTATACAGGCTTGTTTGAACAAGGCCGATCTTTGTCACTCCATTTATTTGAACACGTACATGGGGAGTCGCGAGATCGCGGCCAAGCCATGGTTGATTTGATGGAAGAATATTCTAGTCACGGGTTCGAAATTGATGCTCGAGAACTACCCGACTATATCCCGCTGTTCTTGGAATACCTATCGTTTCAGCCAGACTTAAAAGCACGCGAATGGTTGGCTGATACCAGCCATATTCTGGCGGTACTGGGGGCACGACTAACTGAACGAGGCAGCGGCTACGGTAAGTTGTTCGAGTCTTTGTTGATTATCGCCGGCCGCGTCGAAGAGTTGCAGGAGCAGCTTGTTTTGGTTGCAAATGAAGAACCTGACAATACCCCCGAAGCTCTGGATAAAGAATGGGAGGAAGTCGCGGTGACATTTAGTGCTGCCGATCAAATCTGCAAATCCAATATTCCAACAAACCAACAAGAGCAAGTGAGACCCCTAATCTGGAGTAGCCAAACGCCATGAACATCTCGTTGAACATGCTGTTATTCGGCTTATACCCCTACATCGCAGTAGCGATATGTATAGCCGTATCCATTATTCGTTACGACAGAGAACAGTACACCTGGAAGGCCGGATCGAGCCAGCTATTGCGTGGCAAAGGCATGGTATTTGCCAGTAATGCTTTTCACGTAGGGATCATCTTCATTCTTTTGGGGCATATTGTAGGGCTACTGACCCCAGAATCTATTTACCACCATGTGATCAGTACGGCGAACAAACAACTCCTGGCCATGGTGTCGGGCGGGCTGTTTGGTATTCTATGTTTCAGCGGGCTAAGCTTTCTATTGTATCGCAGGCTTGTTGATGAGCGTGTCAGAGCTTCAACCAGTTTTAGCGACCTGCTAGTTTTGCTGCTACTCTATGTCCAACTTATCCTTGGTTTATCTACCATAGTGATATCCGCAGACCACCTAGATGGGTCTGTGATGTTGCTGTTGGCTAAGTGGGCACAAAGTTTGGTCATGCTACAACCCGTGCAGGCAAGTGAGGCCATCGCTGGTGTACATCTCATTTATAAGTTACATGTGTTTTTGGGCGTGAGCATTATTCTAGTGTTTCCCTATACACGACTGGTGCACATCATTAGCGCACCCGT
>QIGT01000203.1 GCA_003230835.1 Gammaproteobacteria bacterium | reverse complement strand
CCTCAAACAACCTCAACTATACTGTCATGGGAGTTTTTCCCCCTGAAAGTTTGATGAAACGCACAAAGCCAAGGTCCTAAGCCATTTAACATAGGGGATAACCCTCTATTTACCGTGGACATGGAAGCACAACCGAAATACAAGGGACTACAGAAGACTTCACCCAACGATCTCACCATCGGCATGTACGTCGCCCAACTGGATCGTGAATGGGGGGATACTTCATTCCCAATTCAGGGCTTCTATATTCGTAATAACAAGATCATCTCAGGCATCGCGGATGAGTGTGCTCACGTATTCGTTGATCCGCGCCGATACGACTCCAAAATGGGGGAAGTCAGATTACGAGCAGTGGGGAAATCACCAGGCAAATCAGAAGCTAAGTTATCTGCCCGAGAGCGCCTGCAACCACTCAAGCCTGTCACGTACGAAGACAAGGTCGAGGTCGCGGACGAATTTTATGGCGCAATCACCTCGTTAGAAGAAGCAGAATCAATACTGCGAGATTGTGTCACCAAGTTACAATCCAATGGCGGTTTCGACATCAACGCCATCGAAGATGCCATCACTCCCTTGGTACAAAGTGTGATGAGAAATCACACCGCGGTTGCTGCATTAACTCGTATGCGCAAAATGGACGACTATCTGTATTCTCACGCAATTTCTTGTTCTGTATGGGGGGCTGTCGTTGGTCGGCAACTAGGTCTGCCACCAGAAGAAATTAATCAACTCGCCATCACTTGTGCGGTTATGGACATGGGTAAGCTGAGCTTACCTTTAGAACTACTCACCTCACCAGACAAACCCAGCAGCAACGAGTGGGCTTTATTACAAAGCCACGTCGAAAAAAGTGTCACCCTGTTAAACGACAGCGGTGTGGAAGATCGCCGCCTTATCAACGCCGTAAACACTCACCACGAGCGTTTTGATGGCAGCGGTTACCCGAACGGTTTGGCTGGCAATAAGATACCTACGTTTGGAAGGATCGCTGGAATTGTCGACAGTTACGACGCAATGATTTCGGCACGACCCTATGCGATAGCTCGCTCTTCCTATCAAGCGATACAAGAAATTCACGTCAATGCGGACATTCTCTTCCAGAGAGAACTGGTTGAATATTTTATTAAGGCGATTGGCGTCTTCCCCGTGGGCTCAATTGTTGAACTCAATTCTGGTGAAGTTGGCGTTGTTGTTTCTCAATCTACCAACAACCGCTTGAAGCCAAAAATTATGTTGATCTTAGCGGATGACAAATCAGAACGAAAACATCTTGTGGTCATTGACTTGTCATCACAAGATACCGATGAAAGCAAACCTCTTAGTTGGTGGATAACCAAAGAACTCCCAGTCAATGCTTACGGCATCGACCCACAAAAGTACTTTCTAGGCTAATCATGACAGAAGCTTCACTACAGTTGTCTTCGGACAAACTCAGCCATGCGCTATCAGCTTGTACAGATAAGTATGCTTTGGCGATGGTCCACTTAAATAATCTCGATGAACTCTCAGCACTTTGTGGCATTGCTAACAAAGAAGAAATCATAGAAATTTTCACCAGTAGCGCCAGCTCCATACTGCGACCCCAAGACAGTCTCGTGGTCATTAGCGAAGTGCAGCTTGCTCTGATCATGGACAACTTGCTAGACAAGAACCACGCCGAATTGGCAGGCTTAAAGCTGCAACGCATATTCGAGCGCAGCGGGCTACTAGACAGCCATAGTATAAAGTTCGATGTACACTGTGGAATTGTCTATGCGGGACGCAACGTGCAACAACGACCAGATGTCGATGAGCTATATCAGCAGGCGGAAACAGCACTGAGTACTGCGGTGGCTAATCAGGAATCTTTTACTATTCTCACGCTTGAAGACGAACAAGTGGTCGACAATCATTGGCAATTGAATCTGCGCGTCAAAGACGCCATGCAAGCACACAATATTAGCATGGACTATCAGCCCAAAGTGTATATGCACAATGGAGAACTGGCAGGAGCAGAAGCACTGGTGCGATGGCGCGACAATGGTGTCGTCATTCCTCCAAACGAGTACATCACAGCACTCAGCGACGACGTCTTGTGGGATCTCACCATTTACTGTTATCGACGGGTGTTGCGAGAAATTGTAGATTTTGAGCTGAGTGTACCTATATCGGTCAACATTGATCCGTCCTCTTTAGCCCAAGACGATTTTATCGATTTTATCTCGCGCGAAACCAATCTTTGGGGAGTTGAACCAGATCAAATCATTCTGGAATTGACCGAAACACGCACGCTGTTCGATGCCCACGATGCACGCGAAAGGCTCATCACCATTAGCGACTTAGGCTTTAAGATATCCATCGATGACTTTGGCTCCGGCCATTCAAACTATGAACGGATAAGAGACTTACCCGTAGATGAGATTAAAATCGACCGTAGTTTCTGCGGCAACTTGATCGACAACCCAGACAACACCATGCTCACTCGCTCTATCATCGATATTGCTAAAGCCCTCAAAGCACAAACCGTTGCTGAAGGCATTGAAGACGCAGCAACGTTAGATCTGTTACGCGAATGGGGGTGTGATATCGGCCAAGGCTTTTACCTAGGCGCACCTGTATCTATCGAAAAATTTGCGGCACTGAACTCATAACAGCCCCAGAATAATTGCCCTACGATTTGTCGGGACACCTGCGATAAGCCACTCATGCAAAGCAGTTAGTAATCATATTTGATGCTACCATGGCTCACATCACTGGAGTCCCAAGCATTGAAGGAG
>QIGT01000215.1 GCA_003230835.1 Gammaproteobacteria bacterium | reverse complement strand
AATTTGCGGTGGGTATGCAAGGGTTGGCATTAGCATTTTTGCCCGCGGGAATTGTGTTTGCCGTCTTGCCTAAGTATGCGGGCCAATGGTCCGACAGATGGGGGCGCGCGCCGGTGATTGCTATAGGCGTGCTTTTTGCTGGGTTGGTTTCCCTGGCGTTGCCGTTTTGGCCCAACTTAGCCTTGGTGTCAATTTCCTATATTCTATTTTCAATCGGGTGGGCTATGGCCAGTCCGGCTGAAGATGCCTTAGTTGCAGACCTGGCACCTGCGCATCTAAGAGGTACCGTAATGGGTAGCAAGGAAGCTGCTGCAGGGATTGGTGCTGCATTGGGGCCTCTTGCTGGGGGTTATATCTATGAGTACGTTTCGCCCACCGCGACCTTTGTGGTGAACGGTAGTCTACTGTTACTCACTTCATTGCTTGCCTGGTTTTGGTTTAGGCGCTTCAACCGATAAGCCCACCTTCTATTCGGGGAAGCTTAAGTAAGCTCTCAATCATTTGGGGTGTCGACAAGTTGACCAGTACATCAGTAAGATGAAAGGCTCACAAATTTTTAGATCTACGTTGGGAAGGGGAACTTAATGGCTGAAACAGCTGCGCGCCTATCGATGGCGACTAAGCTTGCCTATGGTTTTGGCTCGGTAGCGTTTGGAATTAAAGACAGTGGCTTTAACTACTTTTTCTTGTTTTTCTATTCCACGGTTATGGGAGTTGAAGCAAGTTTAGTTAGCTTGGCTCTATTGTTCGCGCTTATGTTCGATGCGATCAGCGATCCTTTGATTGGCTATTTTTCAGATAACACGCATTCTAGATGGGGGCGTCGCCATCCATTTATGTATGCAGCAGCAGTGCCTGTAGCCGTCTCCTATTATTTTGTGTGGAATCCGCCTGCTAGCTTGCAAGGCGACGAATTATTTCTGTTCTTGGTGGTCATTGCCATCTTTGTTCGTACCTTAATAACACTGTATGAAATTCCGAGTTCGGCACTGGTTGCAGAAATGACCGACGACTACGATGAACGCACCAGTGTGCTGAGCTATCGCTATTTCTTTGGGTGGTGTGGCGGTACGCTAATTGCGGCCTATTCGACCATGTACTTATTGGTGCCAACAGAATCTATCAGCAATGGCATGTTTAATCAGCAAGGCTATTCGCAAATGGGTTTGATTGCAGGCGGGATGATATTTATCGCCATTATGGTGTCGTCCCTGGGCACACATAGCTACATTCCTCAGTTAAGACCGCCACCACCTAAATCTCGCATGAGCGTGCGAAAAATATACTCTGAGATTTGGGAAACATTGGCTAATAAGTCTTTTGGTGCACTGTTCTTGGCCGCACTTTTTGGTGCCATAGCGACCGGGCTAGCGGCAGGACTAAACTACTATATTCAGACTTTCTATTGGGGTTTCGACAATCAGCAGATCAGTATGCTGTCATTGTCCGTTGTATTGTCAGCCGTACTAGGCTTTGTTATCTCGAAACCCGTGTCCAAGACATTGGGTAAGAAGAAGGGTTGTATTGTCGTAGGTGTTTTGGCTTTCACCATTCTACCGATTCCTATCACCCTGAGATTGTTTGAGTTGATGCCGGTGAATGGAGATCCTTTGTTATTTCCCATCATGATGGCAATTACAATCATTGACGTGGCATTGATCATTACGTACCAAACACTGATGGCGTCGATGCTTGCGGATTTAGTTGAACAAAGCGAACTGCGCACCTCGCGTCGTTCGGAAGGCGTGTTCTTTGCTGCCATTACATTTACCAGAAAGATGGTTCAAGGTCTTGGTGTGGTTGCTGCGGGGACGGCGCTGACGGTGATGAATTTTCCACGGGGCGTGTTGCCAGAAGATGTACCTGCCGAGTCTATTTTTGCATTGGGGCTGATGTACGCACCGGCGCTGTTCTGTTTGTGGATGATCATGATTGCGTGCATTTCTATGTACGATCTTGACCGAGAGAAACATGATGAAAACTTAAGGGCGTTGGGACGGTCCTAATTTGTCAGTAGTGTTTGGCCGATGTAGAGGCATCGTTGGCTAACTTTGTTCTCCTGAACTACGGCAATTCGAAAAGAAGCTATATGAAAAGGGTGATTCGAGCAAAATTAATGCCGATCATCTAGATCGTGTCGAAGACATTTTGTTTCGCTTAGATAACGCGGTAAAGCCCTCTGATATGGACTGGCCGGGCTGGAAATTGCATTCGTTGAAAGGCAAACATAAAGGCTTCTGGGCCGTATGGGTGTCCGGAAATTACCGAATTTGGTATAGGTTTGAGGACGGCGATACGTTTGATGTCGATTACGGTGATTATCACTGATGAAGAATGAATGGAGTAAATGATATGGCGATGAGAAAGCCACCACATCCGGGGCGTCAGATCAAGTCTGCGCTCGATGCATGTCAGTTGAATATTACGGATGGTGCAGAACACTTGGGCGTAACTCGCAATACGTTGTCGCGTGTTATCAACGGACTGGCGGGTGTTTCCCCGGACATGGCGTTGCGCCTGAATAAGGCGTTTGGCGGCGGAGCTGAGATCTGGGTGCGCATGCAAGCCAGTTACGATCTTGCGCAAGCGCGAGAGCACGAAGACGAAATCAATGTAAGACGGCTGAAATTTGCGTAAAGAAGGGCAGTATTGCTGTAGGTGTTTTGGCTTTCACCGTTCTACCGATTCCTATCACCCTGAGATTGTTTGAGTTGATGCCGGTGAATGGAGATCCCTAACATATCTGCGGTACCCACTTT